>CAMYOI010000009.1 GCA_947259955.1 uncultured Gammaproteobacteria bacterium | reverse complement strand
GCTGTTCGGCAACGGCCATGGTCTCGTCATCTCGGGTGCGGATACCCTGCTGCTGCGAAAAGCCGCGGAGGAAGACGTCGCGGAGATGCACAGGGCGGCAGGCTGATTGTGGGCCAGGCAAGCCTCGGCCTTCACAATGTCATGATTGGATGATCCCCTCCCGCCGCGGGGATCCTCACCTGGAATACATCACCGTAATCGACGTCCACATCGAAACGATCGGCAAGGGCAATCGTCCTGGCAGGATCGATGCAACGGTACAGCGGGCTGCTGAAAACGATTTCCGGTGGATCCCCCCCGCCTAGCCCGCATTACTCAGCACGATACCGGGCGACGGCGCGCAACAGGAGCCGTTGATTTTCATGTATTCTTGCCCATTCTTATTAGAACGCCCGAATTGGATACTGAACGACAAGTTTGCACTGATCATGGCCAAGACTCCAACGCTGAATGCGCCACCTACCGCTAAGGACATACGCGCAGCTATCGACGGGGGCGTGCGATTTCTTCTGCACAGCCAGCGAGCAGACGGCGCATTCCACTATGAGTACGATTGGAAGAAAAAGACTTACAGCTTAAACGACAATTCCGTGCGCCAGGCCGGTGCGCTGTGGGGCCTGGCTCTGGCCTATCGGCACGATAACGAGCCCAAACTGCTGGCCGCCTGCGCCAGAGGTCTCGAGTTTTTTGAGAAACATTCCGCGCTAACGCCGTCCGGCGGGCGGTTCGTCAGGTACCCCGAATCTTCCGAGGGCTTTATGGGGACCATTGCCCTCGTCGCCCTGTCTTTGATCGAGTTGCTGAGATCATCCGCCGCCATGGAGAATATTTCCGATCAACGTTGCCGGGCGCTGTTGGACGAATTTATGCAGTTCCTTCTGGACGGTCAGAACGATCGCGGCCTGTGGCACAGTAAATACGATCACCTGGTTGGCACGGCCTATGGAGAGCCGTCCGCGTTTTACGACGGCGAGGCGCTGCTGGCGCTGGTCAAGGCTGCGAAATACCTGGATTACGGCCACATCAAAGGCCGGGTAATGACGGCCGCCGCGACAGGCTACCGTCGCAATATCCTCTTGGCGCTGAACAAAGCCGGGGAAAAAAAATCGATTGCTCGCGGCTACTACCAGTGGGGCATTATGGCGTTCAGTGAACTGATCGACAGCGGCTGGCCGGACACCGAACAGTACGTCGAACCCGTGTTCTACCTGGCCGACCTGAGAGCCCGCAGACCATCATCGAACAAAAACCAGGGAGCGATACTGGAAGGCCTCATTGCCGCCTACTCCATCGCCGGGAAGCGGGACCTTGCAAGAGCGGAGATTTATCGGAACCTGATCATCAGCGACGTGCACGACATGTTGTGTCTGCAGGTCGGAAACGCCGCCGCGCTGAGTTTTCTAACCGGTTCGGAGTGTGATGAATCCGCAATAGGTGGCTTTCAGCACTATCCAGACAAACCCACGCTTCGCATCGATTTCACCCAGCATGCGTTGCACGCGCTGCTGGGCGTCAGGCAGACCGGTTTGACTGCCTGATGCGCGAATCTTCCCGACTATGGCCCAGAGTCGTCCTGTGACATATCGTCTTCGGGCGAAATACCCGCATGCGCCGGAAGCACCACTTGCTTAACCACGGGCCGGATCCATTCTCCCGGCAGCGCTACGGTTACGACGCCCGCCCCGAAGAGCGCCCGCAGCAGCCGTCTTCTCGGATCCGGTGCCGAAAGCGGATCAGCAGCCGATTGTCGCTTTTTGATACCCATGATAACCCCCCGATTCGGACTCGTCTGATGGCGCAGTATAAATCCGGGTTGCGTATCAGTCCAGACTGCGGTGCGCCATGCCGATCGAGATATGATCAAGCAGCTGCGTGAGCGGCATCCGGCATGGTCTTCCATGTCATAACGGCTGAGCGCTCCGTCTGGCGATCATATCGATCTCGACCAGCGCATTGACCGCCAGGGCCGTAACGCCCACACAGGTCCTGGCCGGCAGCCTGTCCAGGGGAAAGTAGGATCGATAGGCTTTATTCATCGTCGCGTAGTCCCGTTCGAAATGCGTCAGGAATACGCGCGCGCTGACGACGTGCCACAGGCCCAGGTCCACGCCCTCGAGGACGATGATCAAGTTGTCCATGACGCGGCGTGTTTGCGCTTCGATGCCCTCGGGCAGCGGTTCGTTCTCATTGTGCGGTCGCGTCGGCATCTGACCGGTTAGAAAGACCCAGCCATCCACTTCCACCGCATGAGAAAAAGGCGCAACCGGCGCAGGTGCGCTCTCTATCATGTGAAATATCGATTTGCTCATCTTGGCACTCCTGTTCACCAGGCTGAGAATACTCCGAGGTCATCTCGTCGTTTACCCCGCGACCGCGGCATCGATGTCACTGCGACGACGTACGGTACGACGGAAGGCGTTCCGGAAGCGGCATATTGTAACGCGGTATTGCGCTTGGTACGATCTGGTGCGGTCCGATCCGGCCGTGGATCGCAGCCACAACAGCCATTGGAGGAAAAAATGATACGAAACATTGCGGCAGTGTCCGCGATCGCCCTGGCGTGTATACACACCGGCGCGCACGCGGGAATGGCGGAAGCTGAAAAATGGATCAACGACGAATTTCAGCCCTCCACGCTTTCCAAGGAAGAGCAGATGAAAGAAATGGACTGGTTCATCAAGGCGGCTGAACCGTTCAAGGGAATGGAGATCAACGTGCTGTCGGAAACCATTCCGACACATGAATACGAATCCAAGACGCTCACGAAGGCGTTCGAAGAAATCACCGGCATCAAGGTCAATCACCAGCTGCTCGGCGAGGGAGAAGTCGTTCAGGCTGTACAGACGCAGATGCAGACCAAGCGAAATCTTTATGATGCGTACATCAATGATTCGGATCTGATTGGTACACACTCGCGACTGCAACTGGCGGTCAATCTGACCGACTGGATGAACGGCGAAGGCAGCGACGTTACCAATCCAATGCTCGACGTGGACGACTTCATTGGCAAGTCCTTTACCACTGGCCCGGACGGCAAACTCTATCAATTGCCCGACCAGCAGTTTGCAAATCTCTACTGGTTCCGCAAGGACTGGTTCGACCGGCCGGAGCTGCAGGCAAAGTTCAAGGAGGTGTACGGCTACGACCTGGGTGTCCCGGTAAACTGGTCGGCTTACGAGGATATTGCAGAATTCTTCACCGAACACGTCAAGGAAATCGACGGCGTACGTGTATACGGCCACATGGACTATGGCAAGCGCGCCCCGGACCTTGGATGGCGGATGACGGACGCCTGGCTGTCCATGGCCGGCGCTGGAAGTAAAGGCCTGCCCAACGGCGTCCCCGTGGATGAATGGGGCATCCGCATGGAGGACGGCACCTGCAACCCGGTCGGCGCGTCGGTTTCTCGCGGCGGCGCGGCCAACGGGCCGGCGGCGGTGTACGCAATCCGCAAGTGGGACGAATGGCTGCGAAAATACGCACCGCCGGGGGCTGCCAGCTACGATTTCTACCAGTCGCTGCCCGCACTGTCGCAGGGCAACGTGGCGCAGCAGATTTTCTGGTACACGGCATTTACGGCTTCGATGGTGGCGCCCAGAAGCGACGGCAACAACACGGTCGACGACAACGGCAATCCACTGTGGCGGATGGCGCCGTCACCGCATGGACCTTACTGGGAAGATGGCCAGAAACTGGGCTACCAGGACGCCGGCTCCTGGACCCTGTTCAATTCCACGCCCGTCGACCGCCGCAAGGCCGCCTGGCTTTATGCGCAGTTCACCGTAGCCAAAACGGTCGATGTCAAAAAAAGCCAGGTTGGGCTGACGTTCGTGCGAGACAGCACCATTCGCCATCAGTCATTCACGGATCGTGCACCCAAGCTAGGCGGGCTGGTGGAATTCTACAGGTCTCCTGACCGTGTGCTGTGGTCGCCGACCGGCGTCAACGTACCGGACTACCCCAAGCTCGCCCAGATCTGGTGGCAGCAGATCGGCGACGTCAACTCCGGCGCCTTTACGCCGCAGCAGGCCATGGATCGTCTCGCGTCGGAAATGGATCAGGTCATGGCACGCATGCAGGCTGCAGACGAAAAAGCCGGCACGTACGGCGGCTGCGGCCCGCGCCTGAACGAAGAACAGGATCCACAGGTGTGGCTGGACAAGCCGGGGTCACCGAAGTCGAAAGTTGAAGAAAAACCGCAGGGTGAAACCATCGTCTATGATGAGCTGGTCAAGCGCTGGCAGGAAAACTAGTACCTGAACCCTGGCCGGTTAGTCCACTCGCCGTGCGGGAGGTCCGTCGCCTCCCCCACGGCGACCTTGGAGTCTCGCACGGGCCCGCAACGCAGGGGACGAACGCGGCCGGCCAATTCCACAATTCAAATCAAACCGCCGAGATCGCCGGATCGAACCGTTGGCAATCGAGCTTAAAAATGTAACCAGGCAGGTCGGGGCGGACACCCATATTTACGAAACGAACCTGTCCTTCGACAAAGGCGGGTTCAATGTCCTGCTGGGTACGACGCTGTCCGGTAAAACCACGCTGCTGCGATTGATGGCCGGCCTCGAACGACCTTCCAGCGGAGAGGTCTGGTTCGACGGAAAAGACGTCACCGGGGTCCCCGTTCAGCGGCGCGGCGTCTCGATGGTGTATCAGCAGTTCATCAACTACCCGAACTTCACCGTGTTCGACAATATCGCGTCACCCCTGCGCGTTGCCGGCGAATCCAAAGGCCGGATAAGGCAACGGGTGGAAAAAATCTCGGAATTACTCAAGCTTACGCCCTTGCTCGAACGGATCCCGAGCGAACTATCCGGTGGTCAGCAGCAGCGCACCGCGCTGGCGAGGGCGCTGGTCAAGAACGCGCCCTTGGTACTTCTGGACGAGCCGCTGGCGAATCTCGACTACAAACTGCGCGAGGAGCTTCGCGACGAGCTGCCGAGGCTGTTCATGGACACTGGGGCGACCGTAGTCTACGCGACCAGCGAGCCTCTGGAGGCGCTGATGCTGGGTGGGTACACCGCGACTCTTCACCAAGGCCGGGTCACGCAGTACGGTCCAACCTCGACGATCTACCGAAAACCGAACAACCTGCTGAGCGCCAGGGTGTTTTCCGCTCCCCCGATCAATACCGCGACGATTCAAAAAGAGGGCAGCACGTTTCGTTTAACGGATTCCGCGAGTTGGCCGGCCCCGGATGCTCTGCGGCAGCTGGAAAACGGGCCCTACACGATCGGGATTCGCCCTCACCACATTAGCGTTGAATCTCACGGAGCGGGAGCGGTAAGCATCGACGGGATCGTTCAGATCGCGGAGATCAGCGGCTCGGAGAGCATCATTCACTTCCACATCGAAGACAACAGCTGGATTTCCGAGTGTCGCGGTATACACCCGTACAAGGTGGGAGAATCCGCCCGGTTGTACCTTGACGTTTCGCGCTGTTTTTACTTTAACCCTGACGGGGAACTGATAGCGCACCCGGGGGCTGCCGATGGCTGAGATCAAACTGCGGCAAGTCAGGCACAGCTACTCACGGGATCACCGCAAAGAAGAGGATTGGGCGCTCAAGGAGTTGAATGCGGTATGGCAAGACGGCACGGCCTACGCGCTGCTCGGACCCTCCGGATGCGGCAAGACGACGCTGCTGAACATCATCTCCGGATTGATTACGCCCACCGAGGGCCGGGTCCTGTTCGATGACCGGGACGTCACCGATACGCCCACCGGCGAACGCCACATTGCCCAGGTATTTCAGTTTCCGGTGGTGTACGACACCATGACCGTCTATGACAATCTTGCTTTTCCCCTTCGCAACCGGGGCATGGACAGCGCCAGGGTCTCGGCCCGTGTCGGCGAAATCAGCCGGATGCTGGACCTTGATAGCATGCTCTCGCAGAAGGCTTACGGCCTCACCGCCGATGGCAAGCAGAAAATCTCCCTGGGACGCGGTCTCGTCAGGGAAGATGTCAACATCATCATGTTCGATGAGCCATTGACGGTAATCGATCCCCATTTGAAATGGCAGTTGCGATCCAAACTCAAGGAACTGCACCAGCGGGTTGGCGTGACCATGATTTACGTTACGCATGACCAGACCGAAGCGCTCACCTTTGCCGATCAGGTCGTAGTAATTTATGAAGGCACCGTCGTGCAGGTCGGTACGCCCGTTGAATTGTTCGAACAGCCGCAACATACCTTTGTCGGACACTTCATTGGCTCACCGGGCATGAACCTGCTTCCCTGCAGCGCCGCTGACGGGGCGACGGTGTTTTCCGGCATACCTGTGCAAACGACAAATGCGCACAAATTGAAAACGAACGGACGCAGAATGGAATTGGGTATTCGACCGGAATTCATCCGCTTCGATAATAGTGGTTTCGACGTGGAAATCGTCAAGGTCGACGACCTGGGCCGTTACCAGCTGGTGGAAACGCGCAGAGCTGAAAACACGATCAAGATGATCCTGGCTGAGGGCACACCCATACCCGCGGAGAAGCCCCGCATCGCATTCGATCCTGACCACACGTGGCTCTACGCCGATGGTTGGGCTGTGAGTTGAGCACGGCATATGAACAAGACCGCTAATTCAAAAGCCTGGCTATTCGTCATCCCGATGGTCGTGCTGGTGGCGTTCAACGCGCTCATACCTCTGATGACCGTGGTCAACTATTCCGTCCAGGAAACGTTCGGAGACAACGTTTTTTTCTGGGAAGGGATGAAATGGTTCGAACAGGTATTGAGATCGGACCGTTTCCATGAATCCTTTCTGCGGCAGTTCGCTTTCACCGGAATGATTCTGCTGATCGAGATTCCATTGGGCATCCTGGTCGCGCTGTCGATGCCGCGCAAGGGTCCGTGGGTCTCGGTTTGCCTTGTATTGATGGCGCTTCCGCTGCTGATTCCTTGGAATGTCGTTGGCGCAATGTGGAATATATTCGCTCTGCCCGACACCGGCCTGCTGGGACGCATGATCAATGGCCTGGGAATCCACTACAACTTTACCCAGGGCCCCGTCGCCGCGTGGGCGACCACCGTGGTCATGGATGTATGGCACTGGACGTCCCTGGTGGTCCTGCTTGCCTACGCCGGGCTGTGTTCCATACCCGAGGCATACTATCAGGCGGCGAAGATCGACGGCGCCAGCGCCTGGGCGGTATTCCGCCACATACAGTTACCCAAAATGAAGCGCGTCCTGACCATTGCGATTTTACTGAGATTCATGGACAGCTTTATGATTTACACGGAACCCTTCGTGCTGACCGGGGGCGGGCCGGGAAACACGACGACTTTTCTTTCCATTGATCTGGTCAAGATCGCCCTGGGCCAGTTCGACCTGGGACCGGCGGCGGCGATGTCGCTGATCTACTTCCTGATCGTATTGCTGGTTTGCTGGATCTTTTACACCCTGATGATGCGCGGCGAGGCGAAATAGTGAAAAACGCAAAGCTGCTCGTCACCCTCCTCTATATCCTGTTCCTCATGCTGCCAATCTACTGGCTGCTGAACATGTCGTTCAAAACGACAAATGAAATACTGGGGACATTTTCCCTCTGGCCGATGAATTTCACGCTGGACAACTATATCAAGATCTTTACCGACCCGACCTGGTACAACGGCTACCTGAACTCGATCACATACGTGGTCATCAATACCGTGATTTCGGTTACGGTGGCCCTGCCCGCCGCGTACGCGTTTTCCCGGTATCGTTTTTTGGGAGACAAGCACCTCTTTTTCTGGCTGCTCACCAATCGGATGGCGCCCCCCGCGGTATTTGCGCTGCCCTTCTTCCAGCTCTACTCGGCAACAGGACTGTTTGACACCCACATCGCAGTTGCCCTTGCCCACTGCCTTTTCAACATACCGCTTGCGGTGTGGATACTGGAAGGCTTCATGTCCGGCGTACCCAAGGAGCTGGACGAAACCGCGTACCTCGACGGTTACTCGTTCTGGCGTTTCTTCGTCAAGATTTTCATACCCACGATTGCCGCCGGCATAGGAGTCGCCGCGTTCTTCTGTTTTATGTACTCCTGGGTAGAACTGCTCCTCGCCAAAACGCTCACTTCAGTTGCCGCGAAACCCATTGCGGCAACGATGACCCGCACCGCCAGCACCGCGGGATACGAGCTCGGCCTGCTGGCCGCGGCGGGAGCCCTGACCATCATTCCAGGCGCCTTCGTAATCTATTTCGTGCGCAACTACATTGCCAAAGGATTTGCGCTTGGACGCGTGTAAGCAAAGAACGCATACCGCAAATGCGCGAAACGGGGAACGAGGATGGACCTGACCTGGATGGCCTGGACCTGGCCCACCGCCGTTTTCTTCATTTTTATTTTTTTATGCATCGTCGGCATGGTGATCTGGGACAGCCATTCCCCCGGCGGAGCACCCCGGCGTGGTGCACTGGGATTGGATACGACGCGAGGCGACCGCCTGTTCATCAGCCTGCTGGGTAGCGCTTTCATATTTTTGACCTGGCTTGGATTCTTCGGCACCCCGCTGTGGGCGCCGCTTGCCATATCGATTGGGTACGGTTTCGCTGTTTTCAAATGGGTCTAGGGCTGGGTTGCAGCTTTGGCGAAGTTGGCAAGGGCATTGCGAATCTTGTCTACCACCTCTCCACAGCCGGCCAGGTCGTGCCTTTGCGCCAGGTAGTCCGGAGCGTTGTATGAAAGCCATACCTGCCCGCCGTCCTCCTCCCATATCAGGGCCTTCTGGGGCAGGTCTATAGCAACGGCCCGGTCACACATCATCAGCGGCGTGCCAACCTTGGGATTGCCGAAAATGACCAGCTCGGTGGGAGCCAGATTCGCCCCAGCCTTCATCGCACCCGCGGCGTGGTCGATTCTCGCAAACACGGTCATACCCTTGCTGTTGAGCGCGGCCTCGAGGCGATCCGCGGTTGTTTTGACATCGTGTGAACTCTTGACGCTGACGATTCCATTGTCAGCGTAAGCCAGTGAAACGCAAAAAAACAAAGCAGTAATACCTGAAAAAAGTTTTAACATTCGAGATCCTCAATTAGTGAAATACCCGGTTTCGCCAATGGCCTGCGGACACCATGCGTCAGGGAGCGACCCTATCATATTTGATCGTCGGATAAACTACCGAAACGACCGGGGGGGAAATTAAGTTCTATCCGGTCGACCAGACAAGTCACGTTGATACAATACCCGATGTACGAATGCTAACTGCAACCATAAGATAAATCATGAACGAAACCATAAAAAATTTTGGATATCCCGAAAACCTTCTTTACCAGGGTGACAATTGGGTGGTATTGCTGCGGCCGCAACAGGTCACCGCCGGCAGTTTGGTGCTTGCCTGCAAGGAAGCCGCAACCAGTTTTTCACAGGTCTCGGCAACGGCCTATTCGGAACTCCCGAAAGTGACCGGCACACTGGAACAGGCACTGGCCCGGAGTTTTGAATACGAAAAGATCAACTACCTCGCGCTGATGATGGTGGACCGGGAAGTGCATTTTCATGTCTTGCCCCGCTACAGCGGCCCCAGGGAGATCGCCGGCGTGACCTTCACCGACAACGCCTGGCCAAAACCTCCCGACATCGCCCAAACGACGGACATGACCGAGGAGCAATTCGGCGAACTCCGAGACCTGCTGCGGCGGAACTGGCCCTGACGCCCGGATCGGCCGTTCGAGGGTCGTGGGGCGCGCGCCGCACTATCGCCAAGACCGGCAAAGTTTAAAATAGGTCAAATGATCAAGGCTGTGCTGCTCGACATCGCCGGTGTTTTATACGATAGCGGCAAACCCATCGCCGGAGCGCTGGAAGCGATTCAGAGACTGCAAAGGCGCCCGGTTGCCGTTCGCTTTGTCACCAACACATCGCGACAATCTCCCCTGCAGGTTGCCATACAACTTGAGACGATGGGATTCAGCGTCGGGCCGAAGCAGCTTTTCACCGCACCCGGCGCGGTCGTTGCCTATCTGGGCGACCGCGGTTTGAGCTGTTACTCGCTGGCACACCCCAACCTCGATGATCTATTCCGTCCGTTCCAATCGACATCGCCGGATGCGGTGGTTGTGGCCGATGCCGGCGATCGGTTCGACTACTCCCACCTGAACAAGGCTTTTCAATATCTGATGCAGGATGCCTCACTCATAGCCATAGGCGACAACCGCTATTTCAGAAAAGATGGTGAACTGGTTCTGGACGCCGGCCCTTTCATTCACGCTCTGAGCTACGCCGCCCAAAAAGAACCCGTCACTATCGGGAAACCTTCCGAGACATTCTTCGACATCGTTTTGAACAGCGTACCCTGTTCTCCGGCCGAGGCATTGATGATCGGAGACGACGTCATCGCCGACTGCGAAGGCGCGCTTCGAACCGGGCTGCAAGCCTGCCTGATCAGGACCGGCAAATATCAGCCCGGAGATGAATCCCGTTGCGGTTTGCCTGGACTGCTATGTGAAACGAATCTGGACCACGCGCTGAAGGCATTTGGAATTTGATCGATGAGGATCGGGGAACATGACCGGATGGGTCGACGTATCAACTTTTCGGAAATCGATAACGAAAATCGCAGTGTGTTCCACCTTCCATGAGGGTCTGGGTGCGCGCCAGTGCCGCGATATCCGGTGCCAGTATGCGCGCTTCCACTTCACGCCGCGAAAGTACCCCCATCTTACGGGTCAGCAGGTCGGGTAGAGAATGATTTTCCTCATTGAAATCCGGATTTTTCATTTAGATCTCCACCTCGCGTCTCAGAATACCCGTTAGACATCCGATTGCGCCGGCGGCCTTGCCCAATTCGTAAGCGGGTGTGGTAAGGCATTCGATTGCATGGGATTCAAAAAAGTCGCGGCTTCCAGGATTACCGTCGACCATCAGTATCCGGCGCGGGCCCAGGGTTACGAAATTAAACGAACGATTGACCTCCGCTTCTCCGGTGTCGTTCAGAAAGACAACGTCGAACCCGGCATCCCGCAGTATCGAAACCACGACATGGGGTGTCCGCCTTGGCCACGCGATGGCGAGATCCTTGTCGACGATGCGCAGCATCCCCATCAAATGCATGGTCCCAAAGGGCATATCGACCGTCAGCAACGAAGCGCCGATCTCGTCGAAGAGCCGGCTTATCTGATCGGCGGCCCCGCGGTTCGTTCTCAGCCCCAGACCAAGCAAAGCGATCTCGGAGTTGATCCAGAGCAGATCCGCACCCTCGAATGTGGCGCCGCCGGTGAGTGTCCGGAGAATGGGGACACTCAGGTCCGCAAGCCTGCGCGCCACCTGTATTTCCTCACCGGCACGCACCTCGGAGGCGGGTCGTGCAAGAATCGCTCCCTGTGGCGTCATCGCGAACAGGTCGGCACAAAACATCTGGTTTGGCGCCACTTCTCCCCGCGGATCCAGCGTGTACACCGCGACGCCGTTGTCCCGGTAATTTTGCGCCATCTGGTCGTGCTCCGACTGCGCCCGCCCCAGATCCAGGGCGGCCAGCATTTGCACGGCATCCGGATCGGTCAGCGATGGAGAAACTTCCCGGCCGGGCCGGTGCAGCAAAACGGAACGAAGCGGACTCCACTCATCCCGGATCCCGCATTGGGCCCATTTGATCCCGATCTCGGCCTCGTGGGTGCCGGTGCGGGGGCTCCAGCCCGGTCCGCCGTAGGCGGCACTGTTGAAGTTGTCGTCAGCCACAGCAATGGTCAAAAACTAAAGGCCTCGGCCTATCGACGCAGGCACCCGGGAAAACTGCACAGCATTTCAAAGATCAGATTCGCCGCGAGCAGGGAGGTATTGCCGGTCGAGTCGTAGGGCGGTGAGACCTCGACCAGATCGGCGCCCACCAGGTTGGTGCCATACGCACCTCGAATGATTTCCAGGCCCTGGGACGCGGTCAGCCCGGCCGGTTCGGGCGTACCGGTTCCGGGGGCGACGGAAGGATCCAGGCCGTCAATATCGAAGCTCAGATAGGTCGGCGTGCCCTCGCCAATGCGCCCGCGCACCTCTTCCATCAGGGGTTCCAGAGAGGTGTACCAGCACTGCTCCGCCTGCACCACGCGTACCCCCCGATCACGCGACCAGTCGAAGTCCTCCGCGCTATAACCCGTGGCCCGGAGGCCGATCTGGACCATCCGGTTGCCGTCCACAAGGCCCTCCTCCAATGCGCGGCGAAAGATCGTGCCATGCGCGATCCGCTCACCGAACATATTGTCGTTGATGTCCGCGTGGGCATCGACGTGAATCAACGCCAGGGTTCCATGCTTCTTGTACAGCGCACGCAGTATCGGCAGCGCGATGGTGTGATCCCCGCCGAGCGTGACCGGCCGAGCGCCTTGCGCCAAAACTCCATCGTAATATGATTCTATGATGCCGATGGATTTCTCGAGATTGAAGGTATTCAAAGGCACGTCACCGATATCCCCGATCTGGAAGCTGTCGAAGGGGGCGGCGCGCGTTGCCATGCCGTAGGGGCGCACCAGTACGGATTCCGAACGGATCTGGCGTGGGCCGAAGCGGGTGCCGGAACGGTTGCTGGTGCCGATATCGAGCGGCACGCCTATAATCGCGATGTCCAGCCCCGACGCATCGCTGTGGGCGGGGAGTCTGAACATGGTCCCCGGGCCGGCGAACCTGGGCATTTCGTTGCCGCCAAGGGGCTGATTGAAAGTTGTCATGGCGCGATCTGATCCTGCGAGTGGGTTCTAGCCGGAAGTGATTTTAAGCCTATTACACATGTGCTGATAGTCCGTCAGGCCAAACCGGCTGCTTATCTCCCTGCGCCAGATCCGGTCCAGTTCGCTGTGGATCTCACCTCCCGGCAGACCGGATCGTTCCCGCGCTCCACCCCGGCGCACCTTCGTGGTGTCGGCACCCGTCGGCAGCCCACACGCCGGATCCCGGGCAGAGCGCACCAGGTGGTCATCGAACTGGCGCCCGTGAGCGCGCATGAAGTCGATCGAGGACTGTGTTTCGACGACCCGGGCGTTGTCGGGGTGCAGAGCGATATCCAGGAATTCGGCGACCCTGCGTACCGCACCGGGCAGGTCTGGAAGCATGTGCTCGTAGCAGAGCATCAACACATCGGGGCGATCACGCTGCGGCCACCAGGACGCCAAGTGCGACCAGTAACTCCAAGTGGCCGTGCGCTCCATGAACTCCTCCCGGGCAAACTCTTCCAGCGTGATCGACCCCGCTTCGAAGAACCAGCCCTCGAAAAAGTGGTACAGCGACACCAGGACATCCGCCGGATTGCGTATGATGCAGATGTACCTCGCACCCTTGGGGATCTGATCCCAGGACAGGTGGCTCTTGAACACCCTCGGATCCGCCACCTGGTTGCCGTCGGGATTTACGCCCATGTCGTACGCCATCTCGATCCACGGGATGACCTCGGTGATTTCATCGAAACGCATGGAGCCCCGGGTCCGAATGCCATGAACTATCTGCTGCATCCAGGTGGTTCCGCACTTGGCGTAGGGAGATATGAACAGGTCATCCCGGCGCGGTTTGAAAGCAACGGCGCGCCGGACGCTTTCACTCGATCGAAAACGGCGAAGCCGCGTCTTCATTTCACCGATAGTGGTCGGCCTGTTCCGGGTCACCGCGCTTCCGAATATCCAGCCTTGGCAGATTCATGCGCGCCCGCCGGCCGGCAGTAGGTTTCGCGCAGGAACAAACAGCAGCCAAGCGCGAGTGCGTTGCCCGCAACAATGGCGATCAAGGCCGTGCCGTAAGCATCCTCGCCGTACACCCTTGCACCGTCCAGGATTTTGCCCTGCCAGTTCAGATCCAGCAGCCAGCCGACCAGCGGTTGCATCACGGCGCCGGCGCCGACTACGAACATGTTGAGCATGGCCAGTGCGGTGGCATTGTTCTCCGGTGCGTTGAGCTCCCGCATGGACCCGAAAGTGATCACCATCACGCTGCCGCTCGCACCGTTGATGAAGAACAACGCCGTCAATGTGAACGGATCGTCGATGTCGCCAAACACGAGGACGAGCAAAGACAACAGATTCACCGTCAGGCCGGCGTATAGCAGGGGTTTGCGCCGGCCGATCCTATCCGACAGCCAGCCCACGGCCGGCGCGGCGAATGCCCAGCCCAGGAACTCCGCGGAAGCGATTCCCGCCGCCTCGGCCGTGGGGAACATCTTGACGCTGCTGAGCCATGGCACTGCCCACAATCCCGCAAAACCCAGCAGCGTCGCGCTTGGACCGAAACCCACGCCGGCACACAGCCAGCTTTGGGGCTCCACCACCACCGATTTGAGTCCGGAAAACGGGCTGGCATTCCTCGTGCGCCTCAGCTGTTCCTTCGAGCGATGGGGCACCAGCAGGAATATCGACACCGCGAGAAGCACGGCTACACCGGCCAGAATAAACACCGTACTTCGCCAGCCTATGCTCTCCACGGCAAGCCGCAGGGGGGCCTGACCGAGTATCGCACCTATCATACCGACGGTGGTCAGGATCCCGGAAAGCATGACGAAGCGGTTCGGCGGGAACCAGTAGCCCGCAATGGTCAAGGTTCCAACGAATCCAAATGCAACCGTGCCGCCAATCAGCAGGCGTCCAACGGAGGCAGCCGCAAGAGTTTCACTGTTCCCGAACCCGACGGATGCAAGCGCGCATAACATCATGGCGGCGGCCATCAGCTTGCGGGGCCCGAAACGGTCCAGCAGCATTCCGACCGGGAGCTGTATCGCGGCGTATGAATAGAAATAAAACGCCGAAAGCGAACCCAGGGCCGCCGCGCCGACCCCGAAGTCGCGCATGAGTTCAGTGGTCATCACACTGGGCGCCACGCGTTGCGTGAATGCGTAGCCGAAGAACAGGGTTCCCAGGATAAACGCCGTGAGCGCACGAAGGCGCGTTACCTGATCTTCTGTTCCGTGGTTGGTTGTAGTCACAGTCAGGCCGGCGGATCCCACCTGGGACCAATCCAGACCGTCACGACAAATGCTATCGCACACAGGCCGGCCAGGAACATCCACAGAGAAGTGACCACCGAGGCCAACAGGTGAGCCAGGCTGGTGGACACGAAAAAACTGATGAGCGCAATGAAGAATACGGCCCGGCGCTGCCCCGGCTTGCCGAGAACGAGCGCGCCGCAAATATACCCGATTGTGCCTGCGATACTGACGACTACCAGCCCGAAGAGCACCGACGGCCAATGCAGACCGATACCGTGGTAAAACGACTGGTACACATCGACCGAAAGTTTGGTAACGGCAAACGTCAGAGCGCAGAGAGGCGCATGGAGAGACCGAAGCATGTGAGGACCGAGGGAAACGCCGTTATCCTGACAGGCTTTGAACCGTTACGACCACGAACAGCGCCAGGAGAATCAGCAGCGGCACCGCCGCCACCCAGTTGACCCGGCGCCGCACCGGCGTATCCGCGGCGCGTTCGCGCCATGTTGCTTGAAAATCCTCGATTACCGTCCGCGCCCGTTCATAGTCTGGCGCATGCTTGACGCAGAGCGATCCACCGCCAAGCCATAGGGTGCTGTTACGAATTTCATAGTATGGTATACCCGCGGCGTCCAGAGCAGCTTTTACGCCCTCGATTTCCTCTTCGGGCGCATACTCGGTGTTGAAAACGCGCTTACCCACACCTATCCCTCAATCAGCGCAGCAGCCGGTCCTTCAGCCCGCCTCGGCGATTGCCCGAGGCAGGACCTGCTCGAACAAATCGAGATCGGAGCTCGTTCCCGCCGATACCCGTATGCACCGATCCTGTGGGGAGACGAAGGGCATACGAACGAATACCCCGCGGGAAACCAGCCCCTGCAGTACCTTACGGGCATAGGAGCCGTCCCGGCCGCAATTCACGGCTACGAAATTCGTGGCCGAAGGCAGCGCATCGAATCCGTTGGCACGGGCGATGTTCGTAATCCTCTGCCGCGCCTTGGCCACTTCTTCTTGCACGTAAGCCAGGTGGGCCTGGTCTGACAGCGCCACAACGGCTCCGGCCTGCGCCATGCGATTGACGCCAAAATGATTCCTCACCTTGTTGAATGCGTTGGCCAGATCGGCGTGAGCAATCCCGTAGCCCACGCGGGCTCCCGCCATTCCGTATGCCTTGGAAAACGTCCGGAAACGAATGACCCGGCGATTGGCGACATCGAGCGGCGGCGCCGTGCCTGGCGGAGCGAACTCGATGTAAGCCTCGTCCAGGCACAGGAGGGCATCTCCGGGCACGCCGTCGATCAGGTGCTGAATCGTGTCCGCATCGTGCCACGTTCCCATCGGATTGTCGGGATTCGCGAAATAGATCAGCGGAGCATTCCTGGCACGAGCCAGCTCGAGCAGCGGTTGCGGGTCCTCGGCGTCATTTCTGTAAGGCACGGTGCACAGAACGCCGCCGAATCCTTCGATGTGGTAGTTGAACGTGGGATATGCCCCGAGTGAAGTCGCAACCGGGGCGCCTTCCGTGATCATCATCCTCGCCAGATAACCGAGAAGGCCGTCGATACCCTCCCCCACCACGATATTCTCCGCGGGCACGCCATGATGTTCGGCCAGCGCCTGCTTCAGCTCGAAGTTTTCGGGATCCCCGTACTTCCATGCATCCGGTACGGCTTCCTGCATCGCCCTGATTGCCGCAGGTGACGGGCCGAATACGTTCTCATTGGCCCCGATCCGGGCCTTGAACGGTGCGCCCATGACCCGCTCCTGGGTTTCCGGACCCACGAAGGGCACCGTGGCGGGCAGCTTGTCGATCAGATCGGTGTAACGTGGCGCAACCACGGGTTTCGCCGAAACCAACGGACCGCTCAACCGTTGAGCGTTATCATCAGGTAGGCAATTCCCAACCCGACAGCGACCCACAGTATAGCTTGTTGAAATTGCATATTAAATTCTCCGTAACGGTGTTTCCGCGGAAACACCGGTAAGCAAATATTCAAACCGGGATCCGGCGTTGTAGTCGCTCCCAAACTCAGCCAGACGATCATGAGGCAGTGCCGTGGATACGGTTCTCGGTGGATAGTCCGTCAGAATCGATTAGAGCGCTTCCCGGACCCTAGTTTAACAAGATAACCGGATTAATCAGCAATCAACACCAATGCCCACCGATAAAGGCAAAAAACAGGCCGGCCTCAATCACTCATGCAATCACCGGGTTACTCGGACCGGAGCCGCTCCAGTGCCGACAACCATCTGATTGCCATTTTCTGGATGCCGCTTTCGTTGGGGTGCAGTCCGTCGTAGGTGTCCTGACTTGCGTCGAACCCGGAAAACTGGTCCACGAGCAGTATACGGGAGCGTGCATCGTCGAGCGACCTGGCCAGAGCGCCGAGCGCCGCGTTGTAGGTCTTCACACGTTTGTTTGCCCCGGCATGGTCTATCGGGATGATAGCCGCGAGCAGTACATGTATGTTGGGATTTTGTTGCCGCAGAAGCCCGACGATTTGCTCCACCTCTTTGACCGTATCCAGCGGCTCCTGCCCGCTGCCGATATCATTGGTACCCAGGTGCACGAGCGCGATATCGGGTTCGGTGCGTGCTGCCCAGTCCGCGATGCGCGCCAGCACCTCGTCCGCGAACCAGCCCCAATGACCTTCGTGATCCGGATCGTATTGCTGAGGGCGTATTCCGCCGCCATAGTATCGATCCATGCTGCCAACGAAGTCGACTTCCCATCCCGCGTCCTGGAGTGCATGCCACAGGGGTTCACGGTAGCTGGCAGCGTACCCCTGCGTTATGGAGTCGCCCAGCGGCATAATTCGCAACCCCTTGCCGGCGGCCGCGGCTGTATCGACCGTGATCGAGCAGAACAAAACGAGCACCTGCAGGCCGGTTACGAGGCGCAGTCGCGTGTACAAGAGTGTGCTCCTAGTGCACCCTGAAGTGCTTGCTCAGCTTCAGGCCCTGCTTCTGGTAATTGGAGCGTAGAGCCTGACCATACAGCTTGTCGGGAACCTCCGTCAGGGCTTCGTAAACAAGACGCCCAACCACCTGACCGGGTTCCACCACGAACGGCACCTCGAACGATCTGACTTCGAGTACGGCTCTGGATCCCTGGCCGCCCGCCTCAGGGTCGCCAAAACCGGGGTCGAAAAATCCGGCGTAGTGCACGCGGAATTCACCAACCAGGGTGTCGTAGGCGATCATCTGTGCGGCATATCCTTTTGGAACGCGCACCGCCTCCCTGGAGGCAAGAATATAGAACTCACCGGGATCCAGGATCAGTCCGGAACCGTTCTGCCTGAACACGGGCTCCCAGAAATCATCTATCTGGTAATAATCTTTCTTGTCGACATCTATCAATCCGGCATGGAGTTTCGCCCGGTACCCGATCAGGCGCGTATCTGCGTCGCCTTCCACATCGACCGTAATCGGTACGCCATTTTTGATATCACCGGCATCCAGTTGCGTGTCCACTATGCGGTGTTCGCGCTGCAGCAGGAGGTGATGCTCGTCCGACCGCCGCGGTTCCCCCCGCCGTATCCTGAGTTGCGACAGGCGGGAACCTTTGCGGACCAGGATGCTGAAGGTGCGGGGTGAAATTTCGGCGTAAAGCGGGCCTTCGTAACCGGGCCTGACGTGATCGAATTCGGCGCCGTGGTCGGTGAGCAGCCGGGTGAACACATCGAGACGCCCCGTCGAACTCTTGGGATTCCCAATGGCAGAGCAAGACGGGGGAAGGTTCAGGCCCTCCATCAGCGGCACGATGTATACGCAGCCGCGTTCCAGGACCGCACCGTCGGTAATGTCGAACTCGTGCATGGTCAGGCTGTCTACGCGCTGACCGACCGTCTGGTCCTTGCCCGGCAGGAAGCTGGCCCTGACGCGGTAGGCCCGGGATCCCAGCCGTAGATCGATACTGGCCGGTTGGATCTGCCCATCGCTCATTGATTCCGCCGCACTGATGTGGCCGGATCGAATCAACTCGGCCAGCGACTGTGACGGCAGGATACCCTCGCGGGCTGTACTTTCCTGCCGCATTGCCTGGCCGGTCCGCGAACTCGACGCCTGCAGGATCGGTGCCTGGTCCCGATCAGCCCTCATCTATACAACTGCCGGGGGGCATCGCCCGAATTGTCTCTTCCTCGGGGAGGTTCTAGCCTGCATTTCTCACCGGGATCCCGAGCGATGGCGCAGGATGGGTACCGATCAACGCCGCATGTCCATCGTCCTGCGGCAACGATGACGATTGCCGAAAATGGCACCGGCTCGCCATCGTCAAATCGTTGCAGGGATCTCACCGCGCTGTATGTTGCCCAGTTTGTCCCTGACCTGATCCAGCACCACCTGCGGTCCATCCAGTTCGTAGTGCAAGTGCTCGACATCCTCCCCTTTGATTAGCACCTTAAGCGGGTCCTGCCTGTCGGTCACGCGTATCATGCTGAATTTTTCGCGTATGAGCCTCGCCACATGCAGCAGAGTGACCTTCTCGATGCCGTCCCCAATAAAACAGGGATCCAGTTTGCGTCCTCCGATCTCGAACTGAATTTCAAGCATGTCGCTACTACCTATGTGTTTCAGTGTCTGCCACTGCAGGCCGTGTTCCCTTCCTGCCAATTCTGGCAAGAAGGGAACCGGTACTGCTCACTACACACCGAGGAGGTGTTCTTTACGCTTACCCGCACTTGGAATCACCACAACTGAGGCACGTCATGCAGCCGTCCAGTTGAACCAGCGCCTTGGTATGGCATTTCATGCACAGCGACGCACTCGCCGGGAAATCGTCATCGCTGTCGTCGTCAGTTGCTGAATCGTATTTCATGCGCGCGTCGTCGATCTGCGCCTGCTGATGAGCATCAAGATCGCGATCTTCCAGCAAACCGATTTCCTTGAGGTGAGTTTCTATGACGTCACCCAGCTCCGCCACCAGGGATGGCGCATAGCGGCCTCCTTTCTTGAAATATCCACCCCGTGGATCGAACACGGAACGCAACTCCTCCACGAGGAATGTTACGTCACCGCCCTTTCGGAACACCGCCGACATGATCCGGGTCAACGCGACGATCCATTGAAAGTGGTCCATGTTCTTTGAATTGATGAAGATCTCATAAGGACGCTGAAGCTGGTGCTCGGTACCCTCGTTCAATATGATATCGTTGATGGTCACGTACATGGCGTGTTCGGATCCGGGCGTCTTGAGCTTGTAGGTATAGCCCTTGAGCATCGGTGGACGCTCGATCTTTTCGTGCATGTGGATGACTTCGGCGGCCGGTTTTTCCCGCCCGGTCTCCTGGCTGGTCTGTGCCTTCTGCTCCGGCGGCTGGTCTTGCACCACCTTGTAATCCACTATCTGCTTTTCGATCTTGATATTCATTTTCTCTCTCTCCAGAGTTTCCTCCCGGGCAGCCGCCGGCATTCAGAACTTGCCGTAGTAACCTTCTTTCAGAGCATCGAACAGGTTGGCGGCCGTGTGAGTCTCGCCGTCGTAATCGATCTCTTCGTTGCCCCTGACCGTTACCGTGGTTCCATCTTCCAGCGCGAACTCATAAATCGTATTCTCGAGGTCCTTTTCCTTGACCAGGACACCCTGAAACGCCTCCGGATTGAATCGGAACGTGGTGCATCCCTTGAGGTCCTTTTCGTACGCGTACATATAGATATCCTTGAATTTCTCGAAAGGAAAATCCGTGGGCACATTGGCGGTTTTCGAAATCGACGAATCGACCCATTTCTGCGCAGCGGCCTGAATATCGACATGCTGGACGGGTGTGATATCGTCGGCCGCGACGAAATAATCGGGAAGCTGCTGCTCCGGTTCCGTTGCGAACGGAATAGCGCTGGCGTTGATCAATTCACGATATGCCAGCAACTCGTAAGAAAACACGTCCACTTTTTCCTTGGTCTTCTTGCCCTCCCTGATTACGTTCCTGGAATACATGTGCGCAAAGCTGGGCTCGATCCCGTTGCTGGCATTGTTCGCCAGGGACAGCGAGATGGTTCCGGTCGGCGCGATAGAGGAGTGATGCGTATAGCGCGCCCCGGACTCCGCGAGTTCGTTGACCAGTTCGGGGGCGGCCTCCGCGACGCGCTGCATATAGCGGCTATACCGTGCATGGAGCACCCTCCCCTTTACACGGTCTCCGACACGATACCCGTCTCTCGCCATTTCGGGGCGCTTACGCAACATTTCCGCGGTGACGGTGAATGTCTCATCCATCAAAGGCGCCGGCCCTTTTTCTTTGGCCAACTCAAGCGCCTGCTCCCATCCCGCCAGAGCCATTGCTTTGGACACTTTCTCGGTAAATACCAGCGACTCCGGTGATCCATAAGCCATGCGCATCATGGCGAGCGTTGAACCGAGACCCAGATAACCCATACCATGCCGGCGTTTTCGCTCGATCTCCTGCCTTTGCTTACCAAGCGGCAAACCATTGATCTCCACGACGTTGTCAAGCATACGGCTGAATACCGATACCACTTCGTGAAACTTCTCCCAGTCGAAGCGGGCCTTGTCGGCAAACGGATCGTGTACGAAACAAGTAAGATTCACCGAACCCAGCAAGCAGGCGCCGTACTCGGGAAGCGGCTGTTCTCCGCACGGATTGGTGGCGCGAATGTTCTCGCAAAACCAGTTGTTGTTCATCTCGTTGACTTTGTCGATGAGAATGAATCCCGGCTCGGCGAAATCATACGTGGACGCCATGATCATGTTCCACAGATTCTGTGCCTTGACCGAATCGAAGATCTTGCAGGCGACCAGCCCGTCCTCGTTGGTTACATACCCCTCGGAACTGGGATGTTCACGCCATACGAAGCGATCGCCGTCCTCGATATCGAGGTCATCGTCCTCGACTTCCTTGCGTGTGACGGGGAATGCAAGCTTCCAATCCTTGTCACCCCGGACCGCATCGATGAACTCATCGGTAATCAGCAAGGACATGTTGAACTGGCGCAGACGTCCGGCCTCTCGCTTGGCTCTGATGAAATCCTTTACGTCCGGGTGGCCGACATCAAAGGTCGCCATCTGCGCACCTCGGCGGCCGCCGGCCGACGACACCGTAAAGCACATCTTGTCGTAGATATCCATGAACGAGAGTGGACCGGAAGTATAGGCCCCCGCCCCTGACACATAGGCCCCTTTGGGCCGCAAGGTCGAAAACTCATAGCCAATGCCGCACCCGGCCTTGAGGGTCAGCCCGGCTTCGTGCACTTTTTCAAGGATGTCATTCATCGAATCCTTGATCAGACCGGATACGGTACAGTTGATTGTCGACGTTGCCGGTTTGTGATCCCGCGCACCGGCGTTGGAAACGATCCTGCCGGCAGGAATTGCGCCATTGCGCAGCGCCCAAAGGAAACGTTCGTTCCAGTGTTGTTTCAGCTCGTCCGTGAGTTCCACATTCGACAGCGCCCGGGCGACGCGCCGGTAGGTCGCGTCCACATCCTCGTCGATGACATCGCCGGACTTGCTTTTCAGCCGGTATTTCATGTTCCAGATGTCGAACGAGGCCGACTGCAATGCGATCGTTTTTGCCGCAGGCAATGTCTTGTCGATATCCGTCGTACCGATGCGCACTGAACTCATCGGCGCACACTCACGATCACGGAACTGCTCCCAAGTTTCATCTACTGAGTCCTCTCATTCTTTGTTTTGACTTATTGCGTACTTGCTCCCGCCGCGCGTCTCCCCGGCCTTAGCACCATCCGACCAACGCCGCCATCCATTGACACGGCACATGCGTTTATCGCCACGTCCCCAAAAATCACCGTCGCATCGGAAGGCCTCGCCAAAAAGCTCCATACCGGGCAGTTCATACAACAACATTCAAACCAGAACATTCGTGGAACGAAGGAAATCCGGCAACCCCAATATATAGTGTTTCGAAAGGGAACAAATCATAAGATAGTGGGTTTTAACGGGTGTTGCAAGGTCTTTTTGAACGATATGCGGATTAGCCACAAATTTCACGTACGACAGATATAACCGCTGTGGGATTCCTTGAACCCGGCGGATTTCAAATCAGCAGACAGCGGCGATCGCGCTGGAAACTGTCCATCTACCGTACGCAATAGCATGGGCTGACCCGGGCACGCGGCACGAGCCAATGCGCAAGACAGGTCTGATTTTCTTTTACGCCAGCACCGCGCCGGGGTATCGAACGTTATCAAATCGCAACCAGCGGCGCTCAGAAATCCGATCGGCCCCTCATCCGACAGCACGATCCGGGCACCCGCTACCCGCTGGGGAGTCAATCGCGGGTTCGTCGGTTTTGGCCAGGGCGCGAGCCTTCCGTAGGGGTTGGCGGGATCCGTCGCCGCGATGATCCAAGCGGCGGTGTCCCGCGCGGAACGATCCAACAGATCGAGGGCATCTATTCTGCCGAACTGGGAAGCCCCCCAGTCCTCGACGAACAGACCACGCTCAACACTGCCCCGTTCAACGAATTCATCGAGGATATTCGCAAACCTGCTCAACCCGCCGGTGACCCCCTCCGCTTGCAGACATCGCTGACCGATGATGCCCCAGCGGTCCAACATCTGCCGCATCAGTGCATGATCCCGTTCCGCAGCGGGAGCCGCGCGAAACCTGGGGCCGGTAATCAGGTACCACTGTCCCGCCGCGCCGGGCATCGCCTCCGGCAGTCGCCGACCACTCCGGGCGCGTTGCTGATGGTACCTGCCCGAGCGTGTCCGCCTGGCGCGTTGCGACATCAGGGATAACAACGGCGTCAGGCGCGTGTTGCTCAGCTCACCGGCCCACACCAGATCCCAAAGTGTTTTCAGGATCTGCGGAGGGAATCCTCCAAGCGTTTTCGCCATCCAATCAAACTCACAAGAGTCGTGCTCGGTGAGCAGATTACGCAGCGGTGCATAGGCCTCACCCGGGCGCAAGCCCCTGATTCTGACCAGCCGCGGCGACTGTTCGGGACGGAAGATCGAGATCGCGCCGTCGCCGGCACCCAGCTGCTCGTGGCCCTGCCACATCAGCGTACCCGCGGTACACCATCGATCGAGTTCACCGAACTGGTAGTCTTCGATGCGCCCGGGCAGCACGCGGGTTTCGAGATCTGAATAGGGCAGCACGTAGCCCTGCAGTCTGTCCAGAGCCGCGCTTCGCGCCTGCTCTCCCGTACCCGGAACTTCCATACCATGCCAA
>CAMYOI010000008.1 GCA_947259955.1 uncultured Gammaproteobacteria bacterium | reverse complement strand
ATAGGCGTTTCCAAGACACACTGTTATTTGGACAAATCCATAGACCTCAATGTTTGCAATGCTTAACGAGATTCCATAGCCGCCTGGTGAGAAATGCGGTCTAGTGTACTGTTTCAAAAATCGCCTCGCATTTGTGTTCAGGCGTTTGTCTCCTGCGGAGTATAGATTTAGACTGGATCGCCACGTCGCTAAGCTCCTCGCGATGACAAGCGCAGTCGTTGCGAGCATCTCACCCCGCTGCGCGGTCACGAATCCGGGAAGAACTGAATGAAGTTCATCAAGAGCGCAGCGAAACAATCCAGTAGAACACGCTATTTACACCCGAGTGGTACTAAAACAGAGTGCTGTTTGCGAGACAATACACTAGATGTCCGCTGGTCCGGAATGAAATCCCTACCTGGAGGCCTCCTATGCATTTGACAGATTTCAAGGCGTTGACTTTCGACGTCTATGGTACGCTGATCGACTGGGAGAGCGGTATCATTGCCGCGCTGGATCCGTTGACGCGCCGGGTCCCCGGATCACTCTCCCGGAATCAGATCCTGGAGGCTCACGCGTTCCATGAGTCCGAGACCCAGCGACAGACACCCGGCAAGCTTTACTCACAGCTTCTCGCGATTGTATACAAGCGTCTGGCGGAAGAATGGTCGATCCCGGTGAACTGGGATGAATGCCTGGCCTACGGTAGTTCGGTACGAAACTGGCCGGCTTTCGACGACAGCGCCGACGCTCTTCGGTACCTGAAAAACCACTATAAGCTCGTCGTGCTTTCCAACGTCGACAATACGAGTTTTGCCCACAGCAATGAAAAACTTGACGTCACGTTCGACGCCGTCTACACCGCCGAAGACATTGGTTTCTACAAACCCTCTCCGCGCAATTTCGAATACATGATCGGGAATCTGGCGCGCCTCGGCATCGAAAAGCACGAGATCCTCCACACGGCCGAAAGTATGTTTCACGATCATGCTCCGGCCAACCGGGCCGGCATGGCCAACTGCTGGATCTACCGCCGCCACGCCCAGGAGGGCTTTGGAGCCACCATGAACCCCGGAGAAATGCCGAATTACGGCATGCTATTCAACAGCATGGCGGACCTGGTGAAGGCGCACCAGAAAGAGGTCAGCGCCGGGATTACAGTTCGCCGATGAACGCGCCGAGGCGCGACACGGCATCCCGCAGTCTTTCCAGCGTGTTCGCATAGGAGAAACGCACGTGCTGCAGATGTCGATAATCGCCAAAATCCCTGCCGGGGGTGATGGCTACGCCGGTCTTCTGCAATAGCTTCATGGCGAACTCCTCGCTGTCGTTGCTGAACCGGCTGACGTCCGCGTAGACATAGAACGCGCCCTGGGGCACGACCGGTATCTCGAAACCCAGATGCTGAAGCGCCGGCACCAGATAATCCCTGCGCTCCTGAAATAGGCGGCGCCTGCGATCGCATTCGGTCCTGACCTGAGGCGTCATCGCGGCCAAAGCCGCATACTGCGCGGGGGCACTGGTGGATATGTACAGATTCTGTGCGAATTTGGTGATGTCATCGATGTAATACTCTGGACAAACCAGCCATCCGATACGCCAGCCCGTCATGCCGTAAAACTTCGAAAAGCTGTTGACGACGAAGACGTCGGGGGAATCGTACAGGGCACTGCGAACGTCCACGTCGTAGGTCAGGCCGTGGTAAATCTCGTCGACGACGCAGACGCCGCCCAGTTCTTCGACGGTCCGAATGATCGACGTCATTTCTTCAGCAGGAACGATCGTGCCGGTGGGGTTCGAAGGCGAGGCGATCAGTACCGCACGGGTCCGTGCGCGCCAGTTCCTGCGGATGAGTTCCGCGGTGAGCTGATAATTGGTCGACGCGTCGGTAGGTATCAGCTTGGGCCGGCCCCCAAACAGCCTGATGAAATTACTATTGCATGGATAGCCGGGGTCTGCCAGCAGCACCTCGTCCCCCGGATCGATCATTACGCCGAATGTCAGCATGAGAGCACCGGACGATCCCGGGGTCACCGCGATTCGACCCGCCGGCGGCCTGCAGGCGCGCGCATAGCTCCTGGCGATTGCCGACCTCAATTCCGGTATGCCCATCGCGGGTGTGTATTTCGTGCGACCCTGCTTCAATGCGGCACGACCCGCCTTGACCACGGCAAACGGACTCTCGAAGTCCGGCTCGCCTACCTCGAGATGGATGACGTCTCGCCCCCGGGCCTCCATGCGCCATGCCTTGTCCAGCACTTCCATGGCGAAAAAGGGCTGGATGTCCCCCGCGCGCCGGGCGCGGGGCAGCTGCCGACCGGTTTTCTCCTTTCCCGTCAGCCGCTTCGATGCTTTGACCTTTTTTCTCACGACGCCCGACGCGGTACGTGATGACTTGGCGTTCGAAGCGGTTGTTACGGCGTTTGCTTTTTTACCGCTTTTTCTGGAAGTTGCTTTAGACATTCAAATTAAACCCGGTATTGTACTTCAATAGTCAAGCTGTTATTCGTCATAGCGGTAGTCTATTCGAAGGTCATACCCTGCACGTGCTGGAAACCCCGTGGCAGCTTGCGGCCCCTGCGGCCTCTTTCGCCGGAATAGTGCTCGATATCTTTCGGTTTGAGTCGAAAATATCGTTTCCCGGAGAGGATCACGATGCTGTCACCCTGGTGGAACGTCGCGGCGACGAGTACGGACTCTTCCCCCGCTTGCCTCTTCCTGAGTGGTATGTTGATAAGCTTCACGCCCCGGCCCCGGTTCATTACCGGCAGTTCATCCGCGGTGTAAACCAGCAGGTACCCGCCGGTAGTCACGACCGCGACCCGATCCTCCGCCGGGTCATATACTCGCTGCGGCGTCAGCACATGGCTGCCGGACGGCACCGTCAGCGTACTCTTGCCTTTTTTGTTCTTGGTGTACATCTCTCCCAGGGGCGCGATGAAACCGTAGCCGGCGTCGGTCGCCAGCAGATACAGGTCTTCATCCGCGCCCATCATGACCCCGGAAAACGTGGCACCGGCGGGAGGATTCAGGGTACTGCTCAGGGGTTCACCCTGGCTGCGTGCGGATGGCAGGCCGTGTGCCGCCACCGTATAAGTACGCCCCGTTGAGTCCAGGCAAACGATTTGCTGATTGCTGCGACCGTGCGCCGCATGGAGGTAGGCATCACCGGTTTTATAGTTCAGGCTGCGGGGATCGACCTCGTGTCCCTTTGCCGCACGCACCCAGCCCTTCTTCGACAACACAACCGTAATCGCCTCGGATGGGATGAGAGCGGTCTGATCGATCGCCCTGGCTGCGCCACGCTCGACAATGGGAGACCGCCTCGTGTCCCCGAATTCCTCGGCATCCTCGATCAATTCGTCCCTGACCAGCCTTTTGAGTCTGGCCGTGGACGAGAGGATTTTCTGCAAACTTTCGCGTTCGCCGCTCAGCTCCATCTGCTGTCCGCGTATCCGCATCTCCTCCAGCTTTGCCAGATTCCTCAATTTCAATTCGAGGATGGCTTCCGCCTGCTCGTCGCTCAGGCGGAACCGTTTCATCAGGACAGGTTTGGGTTCGTCCTCGGTACGAACGATATGGATCACTTCATCGATATTCAGGTATGCGGTGAGGTAACCATCGAGGATATGCAACCGCTTGACAACCCGCTCCAAGCGCCATTGCAGACGTCGCCTAACGGTCGCCGTCCTGAACTCCAGCCATTCCTTGAGCAGCGACCTGATGTCAAACACCCTGGGTCGCCCGTTCAGGCCGATCATGTTCATATTTACGCGGTAACTTCGTTCCAGATCCGTGGTTGCAAAAAGATGGTCCATCAACGCTGCCAGTTCCACTCGGTTCGATCTGGGTTCGATCACCAGGCGGGTCGGGTTTTCGTGATCCGATTCGTCGCGTAGATCGCTGACCAGCGGCAGCTTTTTAGCATTCATCTGCGCCGCGATCTGCTCCAGGATCTTCGAACCGGAGACCTGATAGGGCAGCGCGTTGATTACGACGTTGCCATCTTCACGCGCCCAGGTTGCCCTCTGCCGCACGGATCCCGTACCGGTCTCGTAGATTTGCCTGATCTCCTCTTTCGGGGTTACGATTTCGGCGTGAGTGGGGTAATCCGGTCCCTCGATATGCTCGCACAGTTCGGCCAGCGTGGCGCCGGGAGACTCCAGCAGCCTGACGCAGGCCGACACCACCTCCCTGACGTTGTGAGGCGGAATATCCGTCGCCATTCCGACGGCGATCCCGGAGCCGCCGTTCAACAGCACGTTGGGCAGGCGCGCCGGCAGGGCCCGGGGCTCATCCAGCGTACCGTCGAAGTTGGGCGCCCAATCCACGGTCCCCTGAGCCAGCTCGTTGAGCAGGGCATTGGCGTACCGTGTCAGTCTGGATTCCGTGTACCGCATGGCGGCAAACGATTTGGGGTCGTCGGATGAGCCCCAGTTGCCCTGGCCGTCGATGAGCGGGTATCGATAGGTGAAATCCTGCGCCATCAATACCATCGCCTCGTAGCAGGCGCTGTCGCCATGGGGATGAAATTTCCCGATGACGTCGCCGACCGTGCGTGCGGACTTCTTGAATTTTGCCGCTGCATGCAGTCCCAGTTCCGACATCGCATAGATGATGCGGCGCTGCACGGGTTTGAGCCCGTCGCCGATAAACGGCAGCGCGCGATCCAAGATAACGTACATGGAGTAATGGAGATAGGCGCGCTCCGCAAAAGTTGCAACGGGCAGGCCGACGATCTCGGACTTCGGGATCGGCGTCGCCATCGGGGTGCGTTTACCTTTTCTCGGAGTCGACTTACGAGGCATCAGTTTACCCGCTGGGATTCAGCAACGTTTTGTGTCAATTGAAGTTGACCTGATCGCCGTTCTTGCTCAACCAGGTTTTGCGGTCGGCCGCGCGCTTTTTAGCCAGCATCATATCCATTACGCGCTGTGTGTTGTCTCCCCGCGCCACCTCCATGCGCACCAGCCGGCGCGTCGCCGGATCCATTACGGTTTCCCTGAGCTGCAGCGGATTCATCTCACCCAGACCCTTGAAGCGCTGGACGTTCACCTTGCCCTTGATCCTCTCCGATTCTATGCGCTCCTGAATCTGCGATTTCTCCACATCGTCAAGCGCGTAGAACACCTCCTTGCCGACATCGATCCGGTACAGCGGCGGCATGGCGACATGGACCCGCCCTGCGTCTACCAGCGGACGGAAGTGCCTGACGAACAGGGCACACAGCAAGGTTGCAATGTGGGCGCCATCGGAGTCCGCGTCGGCCAGGATGCACACCTTGCCGTAACGCAATCCGCCCAGCTCGGCAGATCCGGGATCCACGCCCAGGGCGATGGCGATATCGTGCACCTCCTGGGAAGCGAGCACCTCGGCGGAATCCACCTCCCATGTATTCAGGATCTTTCCGCGCAGCGGCATGATTGCCTGGTACTGGCGATCCCTTGCCTGCTTGGCGGATCCGCCGGCGGAATCACCTTCGACCAGAAACAGCTCGGTTTGCTCCAGGTCCTGGCTCGTGCAGTCGGCCAGTTTGCCGGGAAGCGCCGGCCCGGTTGTGACCTTCTTGCGAGTAACGCGCTTGCCCGCGCGCAGCCTCGCCTGCGCGTTGTCGATGGCAACTGCGGCGATGCGCTCACCTTCGGCGATGTGGTGGTTCAGCCAGAGGCTGAGCTCATCCTTGATCACGCCATGCACGAATGCCGCTGTGTCTCTGGAGGACAAGCGGTCCTTTGTCTGACCCGTGAACTGGGGATCTTTCAATCGCACCGACAGAATGAAATTGCAGCGAGCCCAGACGTCGTCAGCGGTCAGCTTGACGCCTCGTGGCAGAAGATCGCGATTGTCGCAAAATTCTCTGGTGGCATCAGCGAGACCGGCCTTGAAACCATTGACATGCGTGCCGCCCTGCACTGTCGGTATCAGGTTGACATAGCTTTCGGCCACATCCTGCGCACCGTCGGCCAGCCATACAAGCGCCCAGTCGACCATCTGCTCCTGGCTCTGGTGGTGTCCGATTATGGGTTCTTCGGGAACGGGATCGCCATAGTCCAGATGACTCTGCAGATAATCCTGGAGTCCATCCTCGTATACCCATTCGTCGTCATTGTTCCGGTTTTTCTCATCCCTGAAACTAATGGTCAGGCCCGGGCACAATACGGCCTTGGCTCTCAACGCGTGTTTCAGACGCCCCACATTGATTCTCAGGGTGTCGAAGAACTGCTCGTCGGGCCAAAACCGGATGATGGTGCCGGTATTGCGATGCCCGACGCTGCGGACGGACTTGAGCTCAGATCGCTTTTGCCCGCCCGCAAATGACATTTTGTACTCGGCACCTCCCCTTCTCACCCAGACATCCAGCCTTTTGGAAAGCGCGTTTACAACCGACACGCCTACGCCATGGAGGCCGCCTGAAAAACGGTAGTTCTTGTTGGAGAACTTGCCGCCGGCATGCAGCCGGGTCATGATGACTTCCACGCCGCTCACCTTTTCCTCCTTGTGCTGGTCGACCGGCATCCCCCGTCCATTGTCCGCCACACTGATGGAGCCGTCATCATGAAGGACGACCTGGATGATACTGGCATATCCCGTGATCGCTTCATCGACGCTGTTGTCGACCACCTCCTGAATGAGGTGATTCGGCCTCTCCGTCTCGGTATACATGCCCGGACGCTTGCGCACGGGCTCGAGGCCGGACAGCACTTCGATAGCCGAAGAGTCGTATGCGGAATTCATCGTTGCGAGTGACGTGACATCAAAAATACAGGTGTGGCCCGATCCTTGGGGGCGACATAATAATCTTTACAGAAAAAAGATTAAAGTTCAGCCCTCGTCCAGAACAGGAGGGAGAAGGTCAGGATGAGGGGTGAGGGAAAACGAGTCAGTTTTAGCCTAGATCCGCCGCCAGGGATTTCCGGCTTGCTTCCGCCAACGGATTGTTCTCCGCCTTGTACTCCGGATGGTCGATGCCAAAGCCGAATCCAGCGCCCGAAACAACCTTCTGGATCACGTCGTCGGTCAATTCGAATCGTAGAAAATGGACGGCCGATGTCTTGTCCGCCGTCTCGCGGTCCAGGTCCTCGTCGGCAACTGCATATATCCGTTGCGCACCATCAGCCTGCACCCAGACCCGGTCTTCGATGTCGACCAGCCTGGACAGCGCCTCGCGGCGTTCATCGACATCGGCGTACTCGATCATGAAAGTCGCCTTGAAATTCGTACCGTCCGGGATCAGGGGATTGTAGGCGTTCAGCTCCTCGTCGATGCCGTCGCGTTCGAATATCTTCTCGATTCGCAGCATTTCCTGTATCTGGTACTGGACGGTCAGCCGATCCTCGAAATAGAGCGTAGCGTGATCCCCGATCCGGACCTGCCGGTCCTGCTTGTGAGCCAGCACCTTTTCCCGAAACTCCGCGCGTTTTTGCGCGTACGCCTCGAGGGAAAAGAGATCGTCTCGTGTCAGTTTATTCATATCCGATACCGGTGCGATGCGTCAATTATAGGCCGTATGCCTGCCTGAGCAGCGACATGGGATGTCTGGGCTCGCTGCCGTCCGCGAGTCCGTTGCCGACCAGGTCTGCCGCCATTGGACAATCGCTCGAATAGTAGTCGGCTTGTGCTTTTTGAACCCGGCTCACCACCGGTCTGCAGATCTTTTTGGCGGTCTCGTAGAATTCCTTCTTTACCGCGTAGGTACCGTCGTGGCCGGAACATCGTTCGATCGCATCGACTTCGGTGTTGGGTACCAGGGACAGGATGTCGCGCGTTTTCATGCCGATATTCTGCACCCGCAGATGGCATGATACATGATACGCAATCTTGCCGAGCTCGTTGCTGAAATCCGTATTCATAGCACCCGCCTTGTGTCTGTGCATGAGGTACTCGAAGGGATCAAATATCGACGACTTGACCCGGGCGATATCTGGATCGTCGGGGAACATCAGCGGGAGTTCCTGTTTATACATCAGCACACAGGACGGTATGGGAGAGATGATATCCCAGCCGTCATCGATGAGCGAGTTCAACAATGGTATGTTTTTATCCTTCAACGCCTCAACGGACTCAAGGTCACCGAGTTCCAGCTTGGGCATTCCGCAACACTTGTCTTTCTGAACGATGGTCACCGGAATTTTGTTATGCTCGAACACGGTGACGATATCGGAGACCAGCTCCGGTTGATTGTATTTTCCGTAGCACGTTGCATAGATGGCCACCTTGCCTTTCGTGGGGCCGGCCGCCTTGGCTTCGATACCCGCAGCCCGCGGGGTAATCGATTTTGCAGCGTTGCGATGATAATTCGGCACCGGCGCGTCCCGATGGACACCGACGGTAGACTCCACCAGCGACCTCATCGTGCGATTGCGCATTGAAGCGTTCACCACGGAAGACACCACCGGAATGCCCGCAAGGGACCCGATCATATCCGTGCTGGTCAACAGCTTGTCCCTTGCCTTGACCTTTCGATTTTTGAACTTGACCGCTTTGGCACGCAGCATGAGGTGGGGAAAGTCAACGTTCCACTCGTGCGGCGGCACGTAGGGGCACTTCGTCATGTAACACATGTCGCACAGATAGCAGTGATCGACGACGTCCCAGTAGACCGGCTTCGACACCCCATCCAGCTCCATGGTTTCCGATTCATCGATGGCATCGAACAGGGTCGGAAAGGCGTTGCACAAACTGAAACACCGTCGACACCCGTGACAGATGTCAAAGACACGTTCCAGTTCATTGAACAGGTCCTTTTCGTCGTAAAACGACGGGCCTTTCCACCCAAGCGGGTTTCGGGTGGGCGCCTCGAGGCTGCCTTCTCGCGTGTTGCCGGTATGTGCTGACATGGATTTTTACATCTCCAAATGCCAGAGGCCGGACAGGTATCCGGCCTCCGAAGCTGCGTCTATGCGTTTTTTAGTCGAGCGCATCCAGCGCTTTCTGAAAACGATTCGCATGGGACCGCTCGGCTTTGGCGAGAGTTTCGAACCAATCGGCGATTTCGTCGAAGCCCTCATCACGGGCGGACTTTGCCATACCCGGATACATGTCCGTATATTCGTGGGTCTCGCCGGCAATCGCGGCTTTCAGGTTGTTCGAAGTGCCGCCGATGGGCAGGCCGGTGGCCGGGTCGCCCACCGCCTCGAGATACTCGAGATGCCCGTGGGCATGACCGGTCTCCCCCTCTGCAGTGGAACGAAATACGGAGGATACATCGTTGTAACCCTCGACGTCGGCTTTCGCGGCGAAATACAGATAGCGGCGATTTGCCTGCGACTCGCCGGCGAATGCGTCTTTGAGATTTTGTTCGGTTTTACTGCCTTTCAGATCCATCGTTGACTCCCGTCTGACTTGTGTTGATAGAAAAATATTTAGAATGAGTCTAAAATTTTACACCGGTCCTTGTCAAGAAATTTTTCCCGTCTGACGTACAATCCCACTATCCCGAACCACCAAGAGATTCCATGTGCCCAGAAAGACAGACAACGTCGAAGAGGAACCGTATGACCTCTCAAAATTCGAAAGCCATCTCAACGAGCTGGAGAAGCTTGTCGAAAGAATGGAACAGGGAGACCAGACACTTGAGCAGTCTCTGAAGGATTTCGAACGGGGCGTAACCCTGACCCGGGCATGTGAAAAGACATTGCGACAAGCCGAACAGCGGGTCGAACAGCTGGTGAAAAAGCACGGGGAGTTGAAACTCGAACCCTTTTCTTCTGACCATTGACGCTTGCGAGGAGTCACCGATCAACGACCTGACATTGCCATTTCGCGGCTTCAAGTTGCGAGTCGAGGCGGCGCTAGACAGGGTACTCCCCGCGGCTGACTCGGGACCCGGCCGTCTGCACGAAGCCATGAGATACGCCAGTCTCAATGGCGGTAAACGTATTCGTGCGATGCTGGTGTATGGGGCGGGCCAGGCGGTGGATGCAAATTCGGACGTTCTCGATATTCCGGCCTGTGCCGTCGAGCTGATACACGCCTATTCGCTGGTGCACGATGATCTGCCGGCCATGGACAACGATACGTTGCGGCGCGGCAAGCCAACCTGCCACATCGCCTACGATGATGCGACCGCCATACTGGTTGGAGACGGATTGCAAAGCCTGGCATTCGAGATCCTGGCCAGCCCGGCATTCAGCACCGTTCCGGTCGAATTGCGGCTGCAAATGGTCTTCGAACTGGGGCGAGCCGCGGGGCACGCCGGCATGGTCGGTGGACAGGTGCGCGACATCGCAGCCGAGGGCTCCAGTCTGACGCTCGAACAACTCAATGCGCTTCACCGGGGTAAGACGGGCGCACTGATCCGCGCCGCGGTCGTTCTCGGTGTGCTGTGCGGCGGGCGGCAGGATCCGAATACCCTGGGCGCGCTGAAACAATATGCCGAACAGATCGGGCTTGCCTTTCAGATCATCGATGACATCCTCGATGAGGAATCCGATGCGGACACGCTGGGCAAGCACAGCGGCGTCGATCGCGTGCTCTCCAAGGCAACATATCCGTCCACTCTCGGGCTGGAGGCGTCCAGACAGATGGCCCGGCGGTGCCACACGCAGGCGCTGGTGGCGCTTGAAAAACTCGATGCCGACACCCATATCTTGAAAGATATCGCGGACCTGGTCGTCGATCGGCAGTTCTAAGCCCCTCGATCGCTATTGCCGCCATGTCAGAACCTGCTTAAACTCATTCACACACGCCAGTATGGATCGGACCTATGTCATCAACTGAAGCCGAAGTAAAAGCTGCGGTGGTCATCGCGGACGTGCAGGGCACCCCGGACACGCGCAACATAGCCATCGACAAGGTCGGGATAAAGGATATCCGTCATCCCGTTCGCGTCAGCGACCGAAGTGCCGGCGAACAGCACACCATCGCGAATTTCAATATGTACGTGGAGCTGCCCCACAGCTTCAAGGGCACGCACATGTCCCGGTTCGTGGAAATCCTCGCTTCCCAGGAATCGGAGATTTCGGTGCGCTCGTTCAAATCCATCCTGCGTGAAATGACCGAGCGGCTGGAAGCGGAAAAAGGCCACATCGAGATGACCTTCCCCTATTTCGTGACCAAGCACGCCCCGATATCGGGTGTCGCGAGCCCGATGGATTACGAGGTGACCCTGATCGGCGAGATCGAAAATAATAAAGCCACCATCCAGACCAAGGTCGTCGTACCGGTGACCAGTCTGTGTCCATGCTCCAAGAGCATCTCGGACTACGGTGCCCACAACCAGCGCTCCCATGTCACGCTCACGGTCAAGACAAAGGGATTCGTCTGGATCGAGGAGCTGATCGACCTCGTCGAAGAACAGGCAAGTTGTGAACTCTACGGTCTGCTGAAGCGGGTGGACGAAAAGTACGTCACCGAAAAAGCCTACGATAACCCCAAGTTCGTGGAGGACATGGTGCGCGATGTTGCGGCAAAACTAAACGAGGACAATCGAATCACGGGATACGTGATCGAATCAGAAAACTTCGAATCCATCCACAATCACTCCGCGTACGCCCGGATCGTCAGGGACAAGGAAGCGGATTCCAGGAACTGATTGACCCGGGACTGATTGAATTGCCGCAGTTTACGGGCCGGACCTGCGAGGCAGGTTGCAATCAGACACTTAGAATCTGCGCTTGAGATCCATCCGGTCGCCTTCCCTGATCATGTCGAGCTGACCGAGAAAGGACATCCCCAGCAGCGGTTCTCTCGGAAAAGCGCCAACGACGATGCCCGCGTCGACGTTGCGGAGCGTAATTCCGCCGACGGTGACTTTGTCGAGGGTGATGCGGTACATCGGTGCAACCCCACCGGCAGTATTGGCCAGACCTTTCTGGCTGCTGGTGTAGTCGATGCCGATACGATCGGCCAGCTGACTGCTGATGGCGATGCTGGTTGCCCCGGTATCCACCAGGAACCGGACCGGGAAGCCGTCAATCATGCCGTTGCTGTAAAAGAAACCGCTGGCGTCAGCCCACAGCGACACCTTTTTCGGGCCTGCCCAGGCGCTCTCCGGTTCTGCCCCTGCACCCGGGAAGTAGGTTGCAAAACCCAGCTGCAAGACTTCTTCCCTGCCGCCGATCTCGACGATCGCCTGTTCGGAATCGACCCTGATCAGTGAAACCCCTTCTGGACTTGTTTCGCCGGTGTGCAGTAATCTTTGCTCGCCGTCGATATGCAACAGCGCTTTCTCTCCGAACAGCGCCAGCAGGCTTATCGAGGAATCCGCAGAGGCCGCATGGTCGACGACCGTATAGTGAACCAGAAGAAGCGCGAAGATCAGCCAAGCCCGGCGCATGCCGCGCCGGGCGGTGGAAATCGGTCGAGATGATGAATAATCGTTAGTAATGTCCAGAATCCTCATACTCAGGTTCGAGCAAACGGGTGGGCCCGGATACTTCGGCCGGTACCTGGAAAGACGCCAGATTCCCTACGCAATACGTAAGATCGATCAGGGCGAACCCGTACCCGACAGTATAGACGGAGTTTCCGGATTATGTCTTCTCGGCGGCGTGATGAGCGCCAATGATGATCTGCCTTGGATACCCCGGATACTGGATCTCATCCGCCTCGCCCAGAGCAGGAATATCCCCATCCTCGGCCACTGTCTCGGCGCGCAGCTCATTGCCAAGGCGCTGGGCGGATCGATTACCAAAAATCCGGTGGAAGAGATCGGGTGGCTGCCAGTCGACGTGATCAGCAACGCTGAGACCCCGACGTGGTGCGGCAGCCTGCCCGGGGTGCTGAATGTATTTCACTGGCACAACGAGACTTTTTCAATTCCCGGCGGCGCACAGAAACTTTTTCACCGGGACACCTGTCCGAACCAGGGCTTCCAGATCGGTAACACCCTGGCGCTTCAGTTTCACCTGGAGGTCCTGCCCGAGACCGTGTATGAATGGACATCCCTGTTCCTCGATGCTTCCCACGGACTCTGTGAAACAGTGCAGTCCCGGGATGTCATGATCGAGAACCTTTTCGAAAAAACGCGGACCTCCCATTCAACCGCCGATCACGTGTACGATCACTGGTGCGCCGCGCTATCGTCCGGGATCCTGGTGAGAAACGCGGGCTAGCGATGCGTATCGGCATCGACCTGGGCGGCACCAAAATCGAAGGCATCGTTATGGATGCTTGCGGACGAATAGTGCACAGAAAACGGGTCTCTACGCCAACTAACGGCGTATACGCGGAAATCGTCAGCGCGATCGGGGACCTGGTAAACGAACTGGAATCGCGCAGCGGGGAACGCTGCAGCGTGGGGGTGGGGACGCCGGGTGCACTCTCCGCACGCACGGGCAGGCTGAAAAATTCCAACACGCTGTCGCTTACCGGCAAGCCTATCAAGCAGGATCTCGAAATCATGCTCGAGCGCGAGGTTCGTCTGGAAAATGACGCCAACTGCTTTACGCTATCCGAGGCTATCGACGGCGCCGCCAGCGATCACGGCCTGGTGTTTGGGGTTATCATGGGTACGGGTGTGGGCGGAGGGATCGTCATCGACAACAACCTGCATTCGGGCCCACAGCATATTGCCGGAGAGTGGGGGCACAACACGCTGGTTGCCGATGGCAGACCCTGCTACTGCGGGCGCCGGGGCTGCGTTGAAACCTACCTTTCAGGCCCCGGGCTGGTAGCCGAGTGGGCGGAGCAGAGCGGGGACCGGGGAAGCGCCACCGCCAGGCAGATCGTCGAGCTTGCGCTGAACGGCGACGAACACTGCCGTTCGGCGATGGAGAAGTACATTGAATATTTTGCCCGGGCCATGGCGGTGGTGATCAATATTCTGGATCCGGATGCCATCGTACTGGGTGGGGGCATGTCAAACCTCCAGGCTCTGTATGAAAGCGGCCGGCGGCGAATCGCGGACTATGTGTTCAATGACGAGCTGACGACGCCCATATTGCCGAACCGGCATGGCGACAGCTCCGGGGTCCGGGGCGCCGCCTGGCTCTGGCCACCGCGTGCCAACGGAGGTCGCCCGGACCCGGTGCACGATACCGTATAATGCCGGCTACCCCTGTACGGAGGCCGAAAATCTGAGCCGCACATAATCGGCGAACCACACCCCATCGTTACACAGGAGCGGCCGCACGCGGTCTTCGACCTCGCTGATCAGCGCGCCACGTTGTTCGGGTTCCACGACGGCCAGAAAAGGATGTGCAACGGATTCGATCCAGCCCGCCACCCCGGTCGGCAATGGTGTGGGCCTGTCAACCAGTTCGATAGAGTCGACATTGAATCCCGCAGACACCAGCTTGTCCCGGTATTCATCGGGCGAGGGGAAAAACCAGGGATCGACATCGCCCGGCGGGATCCCCCGCATGGAGATCGCTTCAAGCAGCGCCCTGTGGAGCTTGTCCACATTGCCGAGACCTCCAAACTCACCAACAAAGCGGCCCGGCTTTTTGAGTGATCGCCAAACCCCCGCAATGACACGGTCCGGTTCCTTCATCCAGTGCAGCGCGGCATTGCTGAACACCGCATCGAACGCATCGGCGAAGGTCAGCGTGTGGCCGTCCATGACGCGGGCATCGATACCACGCTCGAGTGCCGCCGCGACCATTTGCCTGCTGGTGTCGACACCGGTGACCTCGCACCCGATCTCGATGAGTTTTTGGGTCAATACGCCGTCGCCACACCCGAGGTCTAAAATACGTTCGCCTGGGCGCGGCTGCAGAAGCTCCACCACGGGCATTCCGAGATCCGAAACGAAGCGTGTGTGCTCGTCGTATTTGTCGGGGTTCCAGTTCATAAAACAAACCGCATGTTAAACAGTCCGGTCGAATCTCGTCAGCCGACGTGAGAGACCCTGCTCTTTCCGCGCATCAGCCATCTTGCCAGTGCGGGAAGTAGCAGTATCGCCCCGAGCATATTCATGAGGAACATAAAGGTGAGCAGGATTCCCATGTCCGCCTGAAGCTGCAGCGGTGAAAAAATCCAGGTCGCGACCCCGATGGCGAGTGCACAGCCGGTGCATATCACTCCGAAGCCGGAAATCGACAGTGTAGTATTGTAACCGTCCTCAATACTGAAATCTTCGTCGAGCAGACTCTGAAAACGGCTGAAGATGTAGATTCCGTAATCCACCCCAATTCCGACACCCAGCGCCACGACCGGAAGCGTATTGACCTTCAGCCCGATCTCGAGATAACTCATCAGCGCGTATGCCAGCAGGGAAACCAGCGCCAGCGGAACCACGATACAGATCGTACCGGCAACGGAACGGAATGAGATCAGGCACAGCACGATCACCGCCGCGTAGACATAAACCAGGATGGGAAACTGGGCGGCCTGCACCGCCTCGTTGGTCGCCGCCATAACGCCGACATTGCTGCCCGCGAGCCTGAAGTGAATCGAGTCGCTGTCCGGGCCTGCATCGAAGCTTTTCGCTTCAGACACGATCCTCTCTATCGTCTGCGCCTTGTGATCGGTGGTAAAAATGATTACGGGCATGACGCTGCAGTCCTTGTTGAGCAGACCGCTGCTGGTATCGACCGGACTGGTGGCCTGGACCAACGCATGCTGATTTCTCGGCAGGACCCGCCACTTGAGATCACCTTCGTTCCAGCCGGAATTGATTATCTTGGCCACCATCGGCAGCGCGACTACGGACTGCACACCCGCAACGTTGGACATATGCCAGGCAAACTCGTCGATGGTGTTCATGGTGTCAAAGTCTATGCAACCTTCCGCACCGCTCTCCGCGAATACGGTCATCACATCGACGCCAATGGAAAACTTGTCGGTGATGGCCCGGGTGTCCAGGTTGTACCGGGAATTCGGGCGCAACTCCGGTACGCCCTGATGCAGATCACCGATCTTTACATCGGTACCCTTGATCAAGCCCAGGACCAGCAGACCCGCGGCAGCGATCAACACCGCTGCCGACCCCTTTGGTGTGGCCACCCACGACAGTCTGCGCCAAAATACAGCCAACCTTCTGGCCCTGCTTTCGAGCAGCTTTCTGTAATCCTCCTCGCCCTTCACATAAGAGATCACCACCGGCAGCAACACGAGGTTGGTAAAAATGATGACGCCCACACCGATACTGGCGGTGATCGCCATTTCCCGGATGATCCCGATATCGATCAGCAGGATGGCAATGAAGCCTATGGTATCACTTGCAAGGGCAACGGACCCCGGCAGCAGAAGACGACGAAATGCACTGCGGCACCCCTGTTCGAAGTTTGAACCCATGTAAAGCTCGGCACGGATGGCGCTTATCATCTGCATGCCGTGACTCACCGCGATGGCGAACACCAGAAACGGCACCAGAATCGACATGGGGTCCATGCCGAATCCCAGCAGCGGCAGCAGGCCAAGCTGCCACACCACCGCAAGCAGGGAGCACAGCAGAATCGAACCTGTAATTCTGTAGGAATGCGAATAGAAGTAGACCAGCACGGCGGTAATCACGAAGGCGATCAGGAAAAATAGCAATACCCTCCCCGTGCCGCTGGTGATGTCACCGATGATCTTGGCGAATCCGATGATATGGATGTCGATATCAACATCGATGGACTCGCTTTCGAATTTCTTCCTGATTCTGTCTTCGAGCAGGTTGGCCACTTCGACATAGTCCAGCTGGTCACCATTGTTGGGATCGAACTCCAGGAGTTCGGCGCTTATGATCGCGCCGCTGAAATCGTTTGCCACCAGCCGGCCCAGGATACCTGCCTTAAGGATGTTTTCCCGCACCCTGGCCAAACCTTCCTCGTCGGCCTGGAAATCGGCGGGCACCACGTTGCCGCCCGATATCCCGCCCACCACGACCTCGGTGAACCGGACGTTTGGCGTAAACAGCGACGTCACACGGCTGCGGTCGACTCCGGGAAGGAAAAAAATCTCATCCGTGGCTGCCTTCAGGGAATCGAAGAAACCCTTGGTAAAGATATCGCCCTCCCCGGCCATCATGGCGACCAGCACCCGGTTCGCTCCGCCGAACTCGCTCTGGTAGTCGACGAAGGTCCGCATGTAGGGGTGCTTGATTGGCAGCAGCTTGTTAAAGCCGGCATCGATCTTCAATTGCGTCGCGAGCCCGGCCATGACCAGCGTAACCACCCCGAAAACTATCATCACGGCCAGACGGTGATCGAAAATCAGACGCTCCAATCGCCGGGTGAGGCTGGACCCTGGTTTATCATGCGGGCTAACGGCATGCTCAGTCATAGGCGCGTCAATCCCTGAGACTGCTCAACGGCAAACGCAGCACGCCGCCGGTGCCGAACAGCATCAGGTCGCCGTTTTGCAACTGCAGAGTGGACGAGATTCCCATGCGCCGTTCCAGCTGAGTGAGTCGGATCCCGGTCAGGCCCTGATCTACCGTCAAGACCGCACCCGAATAGCCCGCCAGCAGTACTCGGCCGTCCGCGAGCACCCGTGCATTGGTCAATGTGGCCTGTGTACCGGTGTCGAGGCCGTGCCAGGTGGCTCCGGCATCCCCTGAGTAGAACAAGTTGCCCTGGAGTCCGAATACCAGTAACCGGTCATCGGTCAACGGCAGCAGTCCCATGAACGAGCCCTCATAGGGCGAGGGCATGCGCTGCCAGGTCTCACCCCGGTCGTCGGAACGAAAGATGTTTCCAGCCTCCGCCGCCATGTACCACTTTCCCGTATCCGACACCGCGAAATGATTGAAGTGAAAATCTTCCGCGTATCTCTCGCCGGCATCATCCGAAGCGCTATCCCTGCCAAACTCCATTGCGGTCAACTCTCGTGACGCCCAGGTCGCACCGCCATCCCGACTCTCAAGAAAATAGCCATAGGCGCCGACCGCGGTTGCGTGCAGGGCATCGTGGATATAAACGTCGAGGAGCGGTCTTTCTTGTTCCGGCTCGTAGTGCACCTGTTGCCACGTCCTGCCGCCGTCGAGCGTCCTCAGGATGGTGGCATCATGGCCGACCGTAATGCCCTTATCAGCATCGCGGAACGAAACGGCGGTCAGCGTGGTGCGAGTCGGCGCCGATACCTGCTGCCAGGTGCTGCCTCGATCTTCCGAACGCAGAACATGACCGCGTTCACCCACAGCGACGATGTTTTCTCCGGAAAATTCCGCATCGAGCAGTAGCGAGCTCACCGCCAACGGTGCGATGACGGATGTATGCGGCTGACGCGCGGCTGACGGTTGGCAGGCCAGAATTAATGACAGCCCGATCAGGGCGAGGCCGCCAGATACTGCGCGGCCGATTGGACAGCGGCTGGCCCGCAACGGAGGAATTGGCCCGCTACCGCCGTCCTAGCCTGCGCAGCGCACCGGTGGAGAATTCCTTGGCCGTGAGGTCCACGGAAAAATCGTAAGTGAACGTTTCCTGGTTGTTGAGCCCGACCGCCAGATATCTTCCAATCTGCAGATCGTAGTGGGCGTCGACCGTAGTCCACAGTGCGGGGACTTCATAGTAATTGATCGCGTGCCCCTCGGACACCCGCCACAACTCGTCGCGGTTGTCGTACTGGTCCACCACCATCGCCTGCCAGGAGTCTTCGTCGAAATAGAATGTGCGGCGTTTATAAATGTGGCGTACGCCTTCTTTCAGATTGGCCTCGACCACCCAGACACGGTGCAGCTCATAGCGCAGCACATCGGGGTTCATGTGCAGCGGCCGGATGATGTCCTTGTATTTGGTGTCCGCACTGTGCAGCTTGTACGCGTTGTACGGCACGATCATTTCCTTCTTGCCGACCAGTTGCCAATCGTACCGCTCGGGGCTGCCGTTGAACATATCCAGCTGATCGCTGGTCCGCAGGCCGTCCGCGGCGGTACCCGGATTGTCGAAAGCCACGTTGGGCGCACGCCGCACCCGCCGTTGCCCCGGGTTGTACTGCCACACCATGCGATGCTGCTTGTTCTGGTTCAGGGTCTCATGGACCAGCAGGATGGACCCGGCGAGCCTGGCCGGTGCGGTGACCCGCTGAATGAACATGATGATGACGTTGTCCAGCTTCTCCTCCACCGCGTCCGGCAGATGGTACGGTGCGAAGTACTGATCCTCGAGCATCACCATGGTATAGGTACCGTTGCGAGTCACCGGTGCCTGTCCCAGCATCCGCAGTGCCCGCTGACCGCGAAACCTCAGAATATGGTTCCAAATGACTTCCAGCCCATTTTTGGGGATGGGGAACGGCACCGATCTGATCGCGCCCTCGACCCCGTTTCCGCCGTCGATAAGTTGAGCGGTTAGCGCGTTCGACCTGGTAGCATCGTACACGTAATCCGGATAGGAAGCCGATCGCCTGGTGGGGTATACATTCATCTGAAACGTGTCACCGTACCGCTCAAGCAGGGCCTTGTGTCCGGTAGTCAGCTTGTCCGCGTATTCGCCCATGTTTTCCCGGGTAATGGTGAACAGGATCTCGTCGTCAGCAAACGGATCGGGGTGATGTCCGCCCGGCTCGAATCCCGCAGGCGCCGACTTGAGCCCGCCCTCCCACGCGGGAATGCTGCCCTCCGCGTTCCCAGCCATTTCCGCACCGATTGGCGTCAGGTCTTCGCCAAGCCGCTGCGCTTCACTCGCCGATACCGCGCCCCAACCGACGGTGGTCGTCAAGGATAGAGCAACGCCCGCAAACAGTTCGAATAGTCCGGATTTCTTCATGTCATGCACCTCTATTCGGCACTAAATCGCAAACTTGACGGTGAACGAAACGAAATCACGGTCATTGATCAAGTTGTGACGTCCGGCACCGAAAAAGTTGGTGTATCTGAGTTCGGCCGTCCATTCATTGCGCAGGTTTGCACCCAATCCCAGGCTGATCGCTTTACGGCCCTCCAGAAAATTGCCGCCCGGCCCGGGCGTGTTTCCCGAAACATCGTGCCGCCAGGCAAATGACGGGATCAGTGCCCACGGTCCGATGGCGTTGTTGTAGGTAAACTGTCCGCGTATCCGGTAGCCCCAAGACGTCGCGTCGGCGAAATATTTGTCAGGCTCCGTCGCCGGTTGCACCCCCGCCGCCGTCTGCACCGGATTCCCCGAGGTAAATGTACCAGGGGCTTCCAGCCGAAGCGTCGACTTGGATGGCATGTTGTGCACATGAGTAATCCCGACCTCGCCGACCAACGCGAATTGATCGGCATGCAAAACCTGCGGGAACAGATTGCTGAAAGTCATCTGCAGCTGGGTCACGTCGCGTTCGATGAATCCAGGAATCACGGTGTTGAAAGCGGCCCCACCGGGCGCCACCTGGTTAGTCTGGGCCAGCAGCGTGCCCAGGCCCGGCAAACCCGCCGCCGCCTCCGGAATGGCCAGCGGTGACAACGCAGCGTAAAGCAATTCCACATCATCGACCTGCAGGGGCGCATTAAACTTGGTGGAAACCTCGCCCTGCCATGCCCACCCGCTGGTACCGAGCTGGGTGTTGAAGCTTAGGCCAAGCATCTGGATGTCTTCCGGATACTCGATGAAATAGCGGGCGCTTCCCGCGTAGTCGCCGGCGGCGAGCCCTTGGGGGGAACCGGTTATGGCGCTGATGATCGGCAGCCGGCTGTGATAGTTGGCGAAATGAAGGCCGAACTCGGTGTCTGCCCACTTCGGCACGAAAACCTGATAGGACAGCCCGAATTGGCCGCTGTCTTTGGGTTCGGCATCTTCACCCCGGGGCACGGCAACACCGACCGGTGATGCGCCGATGCTTGCCGCGGCGGCAGGTCCGAACGGCACGATGTCGGGTACCGAACCGAAGCCGAGCATCAGCTTGCTGCCGCCGTCCGTTGCAAAATCGTTGGTGCTGAAGTAGGAACCCGAGGGTTCCGGATCCGTCTCGCGCCAGTCGTACTGATAGAACCCTTCCAGGGAGCTGTTTTCCCCGACCCCAATGCTGCCCCAAACCATCCCGACGGGCCACAGGGCGTTGCGCAACTCGGCGCCGGGAACCCGGATCTGTCTCACGTCTATGGGATTGATGATATTGATGCCGTTCTGGATGAAAGTGCTTTCGCCCCAGCTCACCACCTGTTGTCCGATGCGCAGCTCCGCGGGGGCGCTGCCGATATCGAACGAGCCAAAAAGGTAGGCGTCCAATATCCTTGCATCGCTGCCGATCAGTGTGAGCGCGGGATCCGTGAGGTCGATCTTCTCGCGCGTCCTGTCCTCGTTCTCGTAGTCGTAGAACGCAAGCCCGCGGACGAATGCGCCAAAGCCTGACGCGTGCTCCAGTTCGAGCTCGCTGGTCAAGCTAAAAATGTTGCTGAAAACGCCCTTGTCGTAGTTCAGGTTGCCGTCATCCGCGTTGACGGAATTCGCCTCGCCGCCCAGTGAACCGGGAGGCGCACTACCGTTGGGGAGAGTCGTCGACGCCCGTCCCAGGATTTTTTTATCCTGCCCCTTCACCCGCGATGCAATGCCATAGGACAGCGTGTTATCCCAGCTGCCGGAAAAGGTGTCATTGCCAAACTGGAAAGCAGGTGCCGGCATGGCCACAAGGGTGCCGGCCGCCAACACGCAGGCTGATGAAAATGTGGATAAGCCCGACGTCAGAAAACCACAATGCTTGCTCATTTTGCTCCCCTGCTTTGGGTGCTTTGAAAAATCCTCGGTCTCTCTGCTCTTCCCTTCCGTAAAGCCGTATGACGAGTGCACTGAAAGGCGAGCTCAACGGCTTGAATTATAGGTGTCATAACCTTGTGCCCATTGACGCGGTTTGTCAAGTTTTTGACCTTCCGAAACCAGTTCCTCGAAAACCCGCTGCATCATCGACCGGGAAAAGGCCATCGACACATGACCCAGTTCACTGTATTCCACTTCGTCCGCGCTCGAAAACCTTGCGTTGTCCTGAGGCACGACAATGTTGTCGTGCACGCTGATGTGGTTCGAAAAGCTGAGCGACTTTTGCGTGTTGTTTAGCTTGTCGAGCCAGTCGTTGCCGGGGCGCATCTGCTTGATGTTAGGTCCATACAGCAAATGGGCCAGGACGGTTCCATGGTGGGGCGTGCCGAGCGTGATCAGTTTTTGTACATGGTCACCGCCGTACCCGGCCAGATAGGCCCGGCACACCAGCCCGCCCATGCTCTGTGCAATCAGCGTGACCTTTTGCCGACCCGAGTGCGCACACACTTCCGCTATCCGATTAGCGAGTTGATCGGCAAATCGATCGATACCGCAAAATGGCGGATCGAGGTTCATGGTGTAGAGCGCGTCGAATCCGCGGCTCCTGAAAAAACGCTTGTACGCCACCCAGAAGCCGGCATTGACGAAGAAGCCGTGGACGAGAAGAACAGGGGTCTGTTCGCGCGCCGTTAAAGCCGTGACGGGATCGTGCGTGTTCAACAGCGGTTCGAACGGATGATAGTAAAAGAACAGCTTGATGAAAGCGCCGGTTTCCCGCGCCAGCATACCAGCCCTTTGATGCAGATTCAGTGGCGCCGGTTCGGCGTTCTGGTAATTGAACCACCAGGAGACCGTGAAAGTCAGCAGCGCAAGCAGACACCGGCCACAAACAATCACAGCCAGCGCAATCCCTAGGCTGGCCCATACACTCATGCCGGCCCACCCGGCCAGCGCGCCCGTGACGATCGACAGCTCCATAGTGATGCCGATCAGGATATGGCGGGATACGTGCGACCAGCGATCAAACAGCACCAGTCCGGGCACTCTGGTTCAATACGGGGGCGGTCAGATCAGACATCAGATACCGGTTTCGGGCGGCCCCGATTTCCGGAAAGTTTCGTGCCCCTCATACATCATTTCGATGGCCGCCTGGAATTTCTCCCTGATTTTCGCTCTCTTCAATTTCAACGTAGGCGTAATCAGGTCTTCCTCGATCGCCCATGGTTCAAGGGTAGCGGTGACACGCCTGATCTTTGCGTAACCAGGAAATGCATGGATCTGTCGTCGAATTCTCTCGAGCAGAAGTTTCTCCACCTCGTCTTTGCCCAGCGCGCTTTGGTCATCCGCCGCCAGCTTCATTCCCAGGGCAACAGGCGCCCATATTTTCTTATTCAAAACGACCAGAGCGCTCAGGTAAGGCATCTGTTCACCAATCACCATGGACTGGTCGAACAGTGCATCTTCGGCTATCGCGGCTTCCATATCCGCCGGCGGCACCTTTTCGCCGTTGGCCAGCACCAGAATATCCTTGAGCCTGCCGGTAATGGACAGGTAACCGTCGCTATCGGCTCTGGCCTGATCGCCCGTGGCCAGCCAACCGTCGCTCATCGTTCCCCGGGTTGCTTCGTCGTCACGCCAGTAGCCCATCATGATGTTTGGGCCCTTCGCCAACAATTCGTCGTCGTCGCCAAATTTCAATCGAACCCCGTGCAGGGGCAAACCTATGGTTTCAGGCCGGTTCTGATGAATCGTGTTAGTGCACAGTATCGGGCTTGTTTCCGTCAATCCATAGCCCTGCAGCAAATTGATGCCCAGCGAGTTGAATACCTTTGACACCATAAACGACAGAGGCGCGCCTCCAACGACGACCACCCGTAGCCGTCCACCCAGTCGATCCCGCACCCTGCTTGCCACCAGGCGATCGAGCAGGGGCCACGCAATGAATCCCGGTCTCCATCCACCTCTGCCCTGTGACCACTGAAATCTTGCCCAGCCCACACGAACCGCCACCTCGAAGAAATACCTGCTGATGGCGGAGCCCAGTTCAAGCTTGTGTTTGATCTCGATGTAAGTCCGTTCAAAGACGCGAGGGACCGATACCAGGCTGGTTGGCTGCATGGTACGCAAATCATCGGCAAGATCATGAATAGAACGGTTGAACACCAGCCGGGCGCCGGCCATCAGCGGAGCATAGTAGCCCACCGTCCGCTCCAGGCTATGTGACAGCGGCAGAAACGACAGCAGGGTATCATCGGGCGTCAATGCGATACTCCTCAATCCACCGTAGGCATTGGATACCAGGTTGTGGTGAGACAACATCACGCCTTTTGGGCGTCCCGTCGTGCCGGAGGTATAGATGATGGTGGCCAGTTCTTCGGCACCGCATCGGTCCCGGGCAAGTCCGCTCCCGCATTCAGGCAGCCAGTCGTCAGCGCAGACGATACGCGAGGGTTCCGCCTCGCAGCGCTTGAGTACCACTACGCTTTCGAGCCCGGGCGTATCGCCCGGAGCGATTTCCAGCTCCCGCCACTGTTCGAGGGTTTCTATCAACAGCAGCTTCACTTCGGCATGGTGGAGAACGTAGTTGGCGTTGTCCGCCCTGTCATTGACAAACAGGGGCACAATGATCAGACCGAGTCCGAGCGCCGCCTGATCGAATATCACCCAATGGCGGCAATTCCGTAACCGGATGCCGACATGGTGGCCCTTCTCAAATCCGGCGCTGCACAAAGCGGCCTGCCACCTCGCCACTTCATCCGCGATCTCACACCAGGTGTAGTCACGCCAGCAATCCGCGTCGAAATCGAAGTCGGAATAGGCTACCCGGTTGCCACTGCGACGAACTCGCTCCCTGAACTGTCGGTCCAGGGTCGGCGCTTCCGATGGCGCGATAACGTCCAGATCATTTCGCTCAGCAAGCGCATCCCGCGGG
>CAMYOI010000007.1 GCA_947259955.1 uncultured Gammaproteobacteria bacterium | reverse complement strand
TGGTCCCGTCTAGATGTCTGACCTCTATATCCGAGAACAGCCGCTGCAGGCTTGCATACAGCGATACGTTGTTCGAAGCCAGCCAGATATTCGTCGGTGCGACACTGTCGGCCATATGACTTATCCACTGCTTGAGGTACTCGAGATTTAGGGAAATCCCAACCCTCGAAGCGGGCAGTACGGCGCCAATCAGTCCCCCGGCCATCACCGCGATCAGCACACACCAGCGGCGAGATACCATGAACCAGACCAGAAAAGGCAAGGCAAACGGTTTGATCGCCAAGGAAACGCCGATCAGTACACCGCCGCTCACCGGACGATCCTTGAAGATCAGTAAGCATCCGAAGACCAGCAGGGCGAGCACCGCCAAATTAACCTGGCCATAGTTGAAATGTGACAGCGCGTATCTCAATGACACCAGCAGCGCGACGCCCCCCATGGCCCACTGAATTCTCGCGCGCTCCCGCCAGAAATGCATGCCGGTCACGATCCTGTACCAGGCCAGGCAAACCACCGACATGATGATCGCGTTCGAGGCCAACCACACGAGCAGGGCCGATTCAAAGGAAAGCCGCGCCAGCGGCCCCATCAGAAAAGCCAGCAGCGGCGGATATCGGTAGTAATGGACGCCGTGGGTGGGCACCTGGTACAACTCGGCCTCTTCGAGCATCAACCGGGCGGCTTGCAGATACACATCGAAGTCGCTGCCCGCAGGGTTGTTGGCCTGCTTGCGATAACCAAGCGCAACCAGGGCGATCATGAGGAGCGTGAAACACAGCCAGATCAGCCAGTTGGGAAATTTCGCCGTGGTTTTCATGAAAAATACGTCAGAAACTGATCAACAGGTTCGATCGATTTCGGTTGACCGTCAAACGATCGATCACTTCGGCCTTGACGCGCTCTCCTTTTGCCATGGTAAGCAACTCGTTTTTACGAAAAGTGAGCAATCCGATGTCCCGGCGCAATTTTCCGTACTCACTGCGTCGCGCCCGCCACAGAAATTTCAGTACCTTGACGGGTTCACCGTCTTGAATCGCGGACCGCAGCAGACCGAGTATGTCCTGAGCAAGCGATGTCTCGATCAGGATATCGCCAATCAGAAATCGTGCGCCGGGGGCTGCGATACGTTTCACCTCCCTGAAGAGCGCCCGTACATCGTTTTTTTCACGGTAGTACTGTATGACGCTCAGGCAGACAATCTTGTCAAACTTGCGTTCGCCAAGGATCGAGAAATCAGTATAGCGTGCGCCGAGCTGCTCGATGGTCACGTTCCCGCTAGCGGTGAATCTGTTTCTGCTGGACTCGACGTACCTTGGAGATGTGTCAAGGCCACAGATTTCGCGGACCCTGGGGGCCATCGCCGCGATCAGGGTTCCGGGGCCACAGCCGACGTCCATCACCCGGTCGTGCCCGGAGTAAGCCATGATCTCCTCGCTGGCTTCCAGGAAGACACGCGTGCTCCTCTCCAACATCGCGTCGTCGAAGAGAGTCTGGTGGTTCCAGTAGCGGGCCCAGGGCGACGCTTTGCTGCTCATCAGGATTTTTCCTCGAATCCGGTTGATCTCTTAATTAGATCAATATGTTATCGAATTTACCCGGCCGCCTCGGTATGATTTGCGAATCTATCCAGCATGCGCGACGTGCACGTACTGAGACGGTACGCCGACAAGATTCCCTGCCCGGAAATCATTCCGATGGCCCCGGGGGGCTTGACTTTCAGAATTTCGACAATATTATTAGCACTCATTAAAGGCGAGTGCTAACAGGCCTTAACACCTTTAAAATCACTAACTTACCTAAAACCTACAGGAGGTTCTAGCAAAATGTCTATTCGTCCATTACACGACCGTGTGTTGGTTCGACGTCTCGAAGACGAAAAAACAAGCCCGGGCGGGATCGTAATCCCCGACACGGCCGCCGAAAAGCCGATGCAAGGCGAAGTTATCGCGGTCGGTAACGGCAAAGTTCAAGATAACGGGGAACAGCGTCCGCTGGACGTCAAGGCCGGCGACAAGGTGCTTTTTGGAAAGTACTCCGGCACCGAGGTCAAGGTGGATGGCGAGGAGCTCCTCGTCATGCGTGAAGACGACATTATGGGCATCATTGAGTAAGCCAACAAGCACAGGAGATTACAAGAATGGCTGCAAAAGAAGTTTTATTTGGCGAAATCGCCCGTTCCAAGAAAATGAAGGGCGTCAACGTCCTGGCCGACGCGGTGAAGGTGACTCTGGGTCCCAAGGGCCGCAACGTCGTACTGGACAAATCATTCGGCGCACCGACCGTAACCAAAGACGGCGTGTCGGTAGCGAAAGAGATCGAGCTGAAGGACAAGTTCGAGAACATGGGGGCCCAGATGCTCAAGGAAGTTGCCTCCAAGACCTCCGACGTCGCTGGTGACGGCACCACGACCGCGACCGTGCTGGCTCAGGCCATGCTGCGCGAAGGCCTTAAGGCCGTCGCCGCCGGCATGAACCCGATGGACCTCAAGCGCGGTATCGACAAGGCCGTCTCCAAGACCGTCGACGAGCTGAAATCCCTGTCGAAGCCCTGCTCCGACCACAAGGAAATCGCCCAGGTTGGCACCGTATCAGCCAACGCTGATGTCCAAGTCGGCAGCATCATTGCCGAGGCAATGGAGAAAGTAGGCAAAGAAGGCGTCATCACCGTCGAGGAAGGCTCCGGTCTGGAGAACGAACTCGAGATTGTCGAAGGTATGCAGTTCGACCGGGGCTACCTGTCTCCCTACTTCATCAACAAGCAGGAGAACATGAGTGTCGAGCTCGAGAGCCCGTACATCCTGATCCATGACAAGAAGGTGTCCAACATACGCGACTTGCTTCCGCTGCTGGAAGCCGTTGCCAAGGCCGGCAAACCGCTTGTCCTCATCGCTGAGGATGTGGACGGTGAAGCCCTGGCCACGTTGGTTGTCAACAACATCCGCGGCATCGTGAAGGTCTGTGCCGTAAAGGCGCCCGGATTCGGCGATCGCCGCAAGGCCATGCTGCAGGACATCGCGATCCTGACTGGCGGCCAGGTCATCTCCGAAGAAGTCGGCCTGAGTCTGGAAAGCGCCAGCCTGGACGACCTGGGCACCGCCAAGAAAGTCCAGATCACCAAGGAAAATAGCACCATCATCGATGGTGCCGGCGCAACCAGCGACATCGAGGCCCGGGTCAACCAGATCCGCGCTCAGATCGAGGAAGCGACCTCCGATTACGACAAGGAAAAGATGCAGGAGCGCGTTGCCAAACTGGCCGGTGGCGTAGCCGTCATCAAGGTCGGCGCCGCGACCGAAGTCGAAATGAAGGAAAAGAAGGCCCGCGTTGAAGACGCCCTGCACGCAACCCGTGCCGCGGTGGAAGAAGGCGTGGTGGCCGGCGGCGGTGTGGCATTTGTTCGCACCCTGCCCGCCCTTGAAAGCCTAAAGGGTGACAACCAGGACCAAAATACCGGCATCCGCATCGTCCGCCGCGCCCTGGAAGAACCGCTGCGTCAGATCGTACAGAACGCCGGCGCCGACGCTTCTGTTATCCTCAACGAAGTCAGGCAGAACAGTGGCAACTACGGTTACAACGCCGGCACCGAGGAATTTGGTGATATGATCGAAATGGGTATTCTCGATCCCACCAAAGTGACGCGCACTGCGCTGCAGAACGCTTCCTCCATCGCCGGTCTCATGATCACCACCGAAGCCATGGTGGCCGAGCTTCCGGAAGACAAATCGGAAGGCGGCATGCCTGGCGGCGGCATGGGCGACATGGGTGGCATGGGTGGCATGGGCGGCATGATGTAAACTGCCCCGCGACTCACTGAGCTGCACAAAACCCCGCTCCCTGGAGCGGGGTTTTTTTTGATCCGCGCAATCAGGTTATGATCCGGCCAGCCATCATCCGACCCAGCCAACACTCGACCCCTTGCCTTCGCCCAACCTCCAACAATCGATTGACCTGCCAATCGCCGACAAGCTCACGAACCCGGACGAGTGTCTCCACTGGGTAGAGCAGGTCAATGAAGCATATCGGCGCCTGGACCGCCCCGGCCTGGGCGCGGAAACAATAGTCGAACACAAGCTCAGGACTATTCTGTGGCGTTCCAGGGTGCTGCAACACCTGCTTTGCCAAGCCGTACCGTGGACTAGAACGGATAGGGATGTACTGCTGAATATCCTGTTAACCCTCAACGTATTCCTCGATGAAGATCAGCAGAAACTTGCCCTCGATTTGCTCGGGATGGACCGTTTCGCCCGGTTACAGGCGTCGATAGGCATTACTCCGGCCGGCTATCCAGACCTGGCGCAGCAATCGGGCCCGGGGGTCGATCTCGATATCGTCGCCAATCGCTGTTCCGACTGGTCCTTCGAAACTTGGCGGCAGGATGAACGCTTTGGCCGGTACCAGCCGGCTGGGGAGGGGGTGCGCTACCGGGGTGTCGAGTTTTTACCGGGCGACGTGCTGCTCGCCAATGTCAATCTGAATGGCAACGGCGTGTACACGTCGCTGAGCGACCCTAAATCCTTTTCGTCACACTCGGCATTCTTTGCCGTTCTGGAACACGAAGGCCGGCGCTTTCCGGTCGTGATCGAGACTTACGAGAAGGGCGTGCGACCGGTTCCTCTCAACGTGTTTCTGGGCCCCCGCTTTTGTTCATACGTGGAGGTTTACCGACACGTCGAATACACCGCCGGACACGCCGCCGTAGTCAACGCGGCGGCGGCAAGATTCATCGGGGAGGTTCGCGGCTACAATTTCGACTCTGAAGACGGGGATCCCACTTACATGTCCTGCACCGCCGTCGGCCGCTTCCTGCACAAGGCGGCGGGCATGACGCCCGTCGAAACCGTAAGCAGGCTCGAGCATCCCAACATACAGACCAACCTGGCCAAGCTGGGCTATACCTACTTCGATTTTTTTGCGCCCGTGGACTTTCTGCTCAGCGCATATTTCCGATTCGCAGGCCGTGTGGACAACAACCAGGTGGACCGCCTGCTGGGCCGAGAACTCGTCGACCGCGAATTCAGAAGCCAGTTCGAACAGAGACAACTCGATCCCCGCCTATTCCCCGCCATGGGCAGGCTGAACCGCTGGGGAATCAAACAGATTCGCAGCAATACGCTAGTGGGTAAGATAATCGGAAAATTCGAGGGTTTCGACTCGCAGAATCTGCCAAAGGGTCCCGACGAACTCATGGCTGTGATAACCCTTGCGGAGAAACAGATTGGGGCGGTTATCAAGAAGACGATCGACGCCGTCGCCGGCGAGCTGCAGAAAACCGGGCAGTCCCAATTGGAGGCGTTACTGAATCATCGCGAGATCAATGAACTGATCAACCGGTCACTCGACCTGCCCTGGCTGCCGCCGGATTAACGGCGGCGGAAGCCTATAATTGATCGCGGCGGGGCGCCGCTCCTACAACTGCAGAACTACCCACGTGAGTGAGCACATATCGGGCGTTTATCAATCGTCGTACTCTTCGAATCGCTTGCCTCGCTTAACAGATCCCGGTCCATCATTGAGGCCATCCATCTCTGCGTGCAATTGATCAAGCTGCTTCTGCAGGTTTTGTTCCTTCTTCTTCTGCCGCTCGAGGTAATGCTCGACACGTTCGTCGATCAATCGGTGCAACTTTTTTTTGCTTATTTTCACGCTTTCTCCCGGTTCAGCATTGCTGCCAGGGCAGGCCCTCGAAGCGCCATCCGGCTTGGGTGCTTCGGTGATGCTTGTCGTCGAGGGGTCCCTCAAAACCGGAGTCGACGTGAAATACGTTGTTGATGCCGGCATCGATGAGCACCTTGGCGGCTTCCATGGATCGCCGGCCGCTGCGGCAGATGAGTACGACAACCGGCGGGTCGTCCTCGCCCTCGCCGAGCAGCCCTCCCAAAAGCACCTCACGGACGCTGGTCACGAAGCGCGGATTGGGGGTCCATTCGGGCTCGTCCAGCCACGGAATATGGATTGCGTCGCGCGGGTGGCCGATCATGAGATGCTCCATGGTAGAGCGGATGTCGATCATTACGGCCTGAGGATTTTTGCTCATCACCTCGTAGGCTTTTTTCGGCGACAATCCTATCGGGCCCTCGCCGTCTTTTTTCTGCAGCATGGTGTAGATCTCTTTCGGCGACCAGTCTGCAGAGTCGTTGTCTTTTTTTCCCATCGTATTCCCCTAGAAAGAATCGACTATACCCCATTCTAGCCGAATCGAACCGGCCCATGCCGATTGCATATTCGCGGCAGTTAATCTGCCATATAGACCCGCTCGACTACAGCTTACAAATGACCGCCCGATGTCAATAAACGTGAGACGGTAGTTATCACTCCTTGACAGATATATTGCAGAGATTCGGCTGCACCAGTTTGCGGTAGTCGTCGTAAGCCAGCCGGACAACCTGGGTGTGGGTGCCCGCATTGAAGGTGATTTCGTCGTCTTCCTCGAGCATAGCATCGACGTACGTATCCATGCCGTACAAATTCCCGAATGGAGGCATGGCGCCGACCTCGCAGCCCGGAAACCGGTTTTCGAATTCCTGTTCGGTCGCCAGCTGAACCTCTTTCGCCCCCGCCTCGGTTGCAAGCTTCGCAAGGTCGACGTGGCGTGACGCGGCTACGACCGCAATCGCCATGGCGCCGTCCAGATTGACGATGGTGGCTTTGGCAAATTCACTTCTCGGCACGAACGCGGAAGCCGCAACCTCACGCGCGGTGTACGCCGGGGAATGATTTACGGTGATGTACTTGACCTGATTGTTATCAAGAAACTCTTCAAGTTTTTTGACCGGCATTTTCTGTTCCTCATCAATTCCAATGTGAAAATGACCACTGAATCACAAGATAAGCATTCGGGCCATGACACCGATCAATAATCTCCTAAACAAGACAGCGAGGTATGACATTATCCGGACTACTGGCGGCGGATGTATGCTGCAGCTAGTGTACCCCGTCGTAAATTCTGTGACATTCAGCGAAGCGACAAGCGTCCGAATTTAAGGCGCATTCGCGAAGCACTAGCGAGCTAATGGCAGCGGATGCAACGCCGAAGGCGGGTGTTTGTCGATTCGCCCTGCGGGAGTCCCCCAAAAAACCACGGCTACGGCGTTGCACCTCTGGCCAATATCTGGATATTGCCTGCGAGGCGCGCCTTGTCCCCGTGTTTTTGGGGGGCTCTGAATGCCACAGAATTTACCACGGGGTACACTAGCCGGTTTCGGTCACGTACTTCAGTATACTCACGACCTGCGACGGTGTCGTAGCCCATGCCATTGCAGCCGCATCCACTTCCTTCAGGGGATGGATGATGCTCTCGTCGTGCAAGGTGATGTATGGCTTGCCCAGTGCCGCACAGTACCCCGCATCGAAGGCTGCATTCCACTGCTTGTATTTGTCCCCGAAGCGCACCACAACTATGTCGCACCGCCCGATCAGCGTTTTGGTGCGTATGTTGTTTACCTTGGAGGACTTGTGGTCTCTCCAGAAACCGCTCTCTTCCTCACCGAGAACGTCGCCGGCCGCATCGCTGGCTTCGTGGTCGGTTACGGCCGATACAAAACTGACGGGCAGTCCGTGTTCTTTGGCACCGACCATGATCTGCTGTCGCCAGTCCGTGTGGATCTCGCCCGATAAATATATGCTCCAGGACATGGGAACTTTTTCTCCTAGATAATATGAGGCTTCTAATACTATTCGAATTTTCTTGATTATCAATCGATAAGGTGTCAGCAGGCTTTATTGCTCCTCCGGCAGACGGCCTGGAGCTTGTTGCCGACCGGGTCGCGGACATAGGCAGCGTAGTAATTCGGTGAGTAGCCGGGTCTGAGTCCGGGCGGCCCGTCGCTGAAACCCCCGTTGGCAACCGCGGCGGCGTGGAAGCGGTCGACCGCATCGCGGCTCGCTGCGGCGAATGCGGCGTGGGTACCGTTTCCCCATGTAGGCGGCCTGCCGTCGAACGTCGGCTGCACATAGACGACGGGCAGCTCGAAACCGGCCAGGCCGTAGCCGGACGATTCGTCATCGCCCTCCGCCGGCAGTTCCAAGATCCCCAGCTCTGCGAAGACCGCGGTGTAAAAGGCACGTTCGCGCGCCAGGTCAGCGAGGCCGATCGTAATGTGCGAGATGATGTCCCCGGTGGCACCGGTTCGTCGGCCGCCCGTGTAGCACACCGCCTGCAGTTTGTTGCCGTCGGGGTCTCGAACATAGGCGCCGTAGTAGTCATTCTCGTATTGCGGCCGAAGGCCCGGTGCACCCTCGTCATATCCGCCCCGCGAAAGCGCGGCTTCGAAGAAACGTTCAACGCTGACCGTGTCGGGCGCGCGGTACGCAATGTGAAAACCATTGCTCCAGGTTGCCGGCAGTCCGTCGAAGGGTCGGCAAACAAACAAATGGGGATGACGCCGGTCCGGCGGGGCGAACATGAGGTATGCGCTATCAGAATCGGTATGCACCAGCGACTGACCGAGCACCTCCATCACGGCCGTGTAAAAAGCCTGCGCCCGCTCGAGGTCATTCGTGCCTAGGGTGAAATGGCTGAACATCGATCAGTGCGTCCACAATTTACGAGGTCATGGGGATACTTCTGTTACGCAGTCTAAGGTACTCGCTACCGGCTATCAATTTTTGTGATCGCCTGCTTCGATTTTCCTGACTTGCGCGCCTGCGATCCCCCATATATAAAGACGGAAACGTACCTTAGTTTCTTACCCGAAGCACAAATCGGGATCCGCGCAGGAGATCGAAATGTCGGAACAGTCGATGACGTCCCGGGCGGGCTACCAGCCTCCCGACCCGATCGAGGTACCGCCACTCTATGCCTGGCCACCGCGTCCGGCGGCGGCGCTGCGATGGCTCGCAACCGGCCTGCTTTTTCCCTGGGGCCTGTTTTTCACCGTCCTGGCCGTGGTGACCTGGCACTACCTCACTCCCAGCCTCGGAACCATGGCGACGCTGGAACCGGGCTGGATGGCTCTGATCTGGCTGCGCAACGCGGCCCTGCTCACCCTAGTCGCCGGGGGCCTTCACTGGTGGCTCTATATACGACGCGGCCAAGACAAGGCTTACAAGTTCAACACGCACTGGCTGGCCACCAACAGCCGTAAATTTCTGTGGGGCAACCAGGTCCGGGATAATATGTTCTGGAGCCTGGTCAGCGGCTGCACCCTCTGGTCGCTGTTCGAGTCGCTTACTCTGTGGATGTATGCCTCGGGCCATGTTCCTCTCGTTCGATGGAGCGAGGCGCCGGTCTACCTCTCACTGATGGTTGTCGGTGTGTTTTTCTGGTCGACCTTTCACTTTTATCTCAATCACCGACTGCTGCACTGGCCGCCATTGTTCCGCGCCGCCCATGAGCTGCATCACCGCAATGCCAACACCGGGCCGTGGACCGGGATCTCCATGCACCCGCTGGAGCACATCATCTACTTCACCGTGTTTCTTCTCTGGTGGGTGGTGCCGGTGCATCCCGTGATCGTCATTCTCACGGGTTTCTACCAGGGGATCAGCCCATCCGTCTCCCATTCCGGATTCGACCAACTGGTCCTCAAGGGCGCAAAGAGGGTGACGGCCGGCGACCAGTTTCACCACCTGCACCACCGTTACTTTCACGTCAATTTTGGCAATACACCGACCCCGGTGGACAAGCTCTTTGGCAGCTGGCACGACGGCACACCCGAGGCGCACAGCGCATTCAAGAACCTGCTTCGCGCCCGTCGTCAATGGTAGCTGATCCGCGGGCTTGAATTGCGATCAGGATCTGGCGCCACCGACGAACTTGCTCCTATACTTGCAGCCTTCCACTGGGCTCAGCAAGGATCGTCATGAAATCTCACTATCAGGTCGTTGTCATCGGTGGCGGCGTGGTCGGCGCTTCCGTCATCTACCACCTGGCCAAATTCGGCTGGAGCGATGTCTGCATCATCGAGCGTTCGGTGCTCACCGCGGGGTCCTCGTGGCACGCCGCCGGCGGTGTGCACGCACTCAATGCAGATCCGAATATGGCGGCGCTACAGGCATACACCATCGACCTGCTTTCCGAGATCGAAAAGGAGAGCGGCCAAACCATCGGACTGCACATGACCGGTGGTATCACCGTGGCATCGGCACCGGCCCGCTGGGAGTGGCTGCAATCCGCTTACCGCATATTCCAGACCATCGGTATCGAGGATTGTCACCTGATGACCCCGGAAGAGATCAAGCAGAGATGTCCCATCATGGATGTCTCGAACGTGATCGGCGGCCTCTGGGCCGACCGCGAGGGCTATGTCGACACCACGGGAACGGTTCAGGCCTACGCCGTTGCGGCAAAAAAACGGGGCGCGGAGGTATACGAACACAACAAGGTTGAACAGCTAAATCAGCGCAAGGACGGCTCGTGGGAGGTCATCACGGAGAAAGGCGCGGTAATCGCCGAGCATGTCGTCAACGCTGCCGGGCTTTGGGCGAAGCAGGTCGGCAGGATGGTCGGCCTGGATCTGCCGCTATCGCCGCTGCAGCACCACTACCTGGTTACCGAGTCCATTCCGGAGATCGCGGCGCTCGATTTCGAGGTGCCGATGATGGTTGACCTGGAGGGGTTCACCTACCTGCGCCAGGATCAGCAGGGCGTGCTGGTGGGCATCTACGAAATCAACCACAAACACTGGAACATCGACGGTGCGCCCTGGGACTACGGCATCGAGCTGATCCAGGAAGACCTGGACCGGATCTCCGACGAGCTCGAGATGGCATTCAATCGCTACCCGGTCCTGCAGGAAGTGGGCATCAAGAATTGGGTGAACGGCGCTTTTACCTTCTCACCCGATGGGAATCCGCTGGTCGGCCCGGTGCGCGGAGTCCGAAACTACTGGCTCGCCTGCGGCGTGATGGCAGGCTTTCTCCAGGGCGGCGGCGTCGGCAAGACGCTGGCGGAATGGATGATCAACGGCGAACCCAAGGCCGACGCCTGGCCGATGGATATAGAACGCTACGGGCCGTACACCTCGAACCGTGAGTACATCAAGCAGACCACGGGACAGTTTTATTCGCGCCGCTTCGTGATGACGTATCCAAACGAGCAGCTGCCCGCGGGACGACCGCTCAAGAAATCGCCGGCGCACGGCGCCATGGACGCCGCAGGTGCCGTCTGGGGCTGCAGCTGGGGCCTCGAGATACCGCTGGTGTTCGGTCCGCGGGACTTCAATGAAACCCCGACCCTGAAACGCTCCAACGCTTTCGAAATCGTTGCCGAGGAGTGCCGGGCGGTGCGCGAGCGCGTCGGATTGCTGGATATCTCGGGATTTTCCCGCTACGAGGTGACCGGAAAAGACGCGCGAACCTGGTTAGATCGGATCATGGCGGGCCGCTTGCCAGACCCGGGGAGGGCGCGGCTGGCGCCTATGCTGGCGCCCGAAGGGCGGCTCAAGGGCGATCTGACCGTTTTCAATTGGGGCGACGGCACGTGGTGGATCATGGGCTCGTACTATTTGAGAAACTGGCACATGCGTTGGTTCGAGCATCACATCGATCCTGAACGTGACGGCGATGTCATGGTGCGCGACGTTTCCGACACCATTGTCGGCTTTTCAATCTCCGGACCGAATTCTCGTGATGTACTGGAGTCTCTGACCCATCAAGATGTGAGCCACCAATTACTGCCCTTCATGGGCTGCACCACGCTGGACGTGGGCCTGATCCGGGCACGGGTAGGGCGCCTGTCGGTGTCTGGGGAACTGGGCTTCGAGATCAATTGCCACGCATCCGAGCACATCACGTTGAGGGAAGCCCTGCTCAAGGCCGGCGCGGATTCGGGCATTCGCGAATTTGGCTATTACGCACTCAACTCACTTCGGCTGGAAAAGAGCTTCGGCATCTGGTCACGAGAGTTCATGCAGGCTTACACGCCCGGCATGACCGGCATGGATCGCTGGATCGCCTGGAACAAGGGGAACTTCATTGGTCGTGAGGCCGCCCTATCCGAGTACGAGAAAAATTCTGCGCCTCAAAGGCTCGTCACACTTGAAATCGATGCGGATGACGCCGACGCATCCGGTTACGAACCTGTTTGGAAGGACGGCAAGCGCGTTGGCTTCATCACGTCTGGAGGCTATGGCCACTGCGTCGGCAAGAGCCTCGCCATGGCGTTGGTCGATCCGGCATATAGCCGTGTGGCTGAAGAATTTACCGCGCATGTCGTCGGTGTGGAGCGCGGCGCCCGAATCATTGAATCGAGCCCACACGACCCGAAAGGAGCTCGGATGCGGATGTAGTGGCCGGCATTGAGCGAGCACGGTAGGAGGCCCGCCTCGGGCCGATCAAATCGCGGCGGCATGCCGATCCCACTGCACAATATTGGCTATCGTTGGCTGCTCAGTTTTTGGATCAAGGACACCCCGTCCCGCAGGGTGAGCAACACGACCTCGACGTCGGGGTCAGCGACGACCCTGTTGTTGAAATCGGCGACTGCTCGATCGGTTTCCTCTTTGGGATCGAGAACCTTCCCGGACCAGAGTACATTGTCCGCCACGAGCAGCCCCCCGGGCCTGAGCAGGGGCAATACGAGATCATAGTAGCTGCAGTAGTTTTCCTTGTCGGCATCGAGAAACGCGAGATCGAACGGGCCATTCAAATTGGCCAGGGTTTGCAGCGCAGGACCCATGCGGATATCGATTCTGGCGGAGTGCGGGCTGCGCTCGATAAAAGATCGCGCGATTGCCGCATTTATTTTATCGATCTCGCAGCTCGTGATCTTGCCGTCTTCCGGCAGCGCCTCCGCCATGGTGAGCGCTGAATAACCGGTAAACAGACCGATCTCGAGAATGTTCCTTGCACCCGTCAACCGTACCAGCAGCCGGAGCATCGCGCCCTGCAGAGAGCCGGTGACCATCTGAGGCTGGCCGCAGTTTTCGTAGGTATAGGTTTCCAGCTCTTGCAAGAGCGTATTCGGTTTGCTGGAGTGCGCCTCGGCGTATTTTTCCAGCCCGGGATCGATCATCTGTATCATTGGCATATGCTCCTGGTATTCTTTTCAAACATTATCACAACGAGGTCATGCACGAAGAAGTCATAGAAGCCGGGTTGCAGAGGCTGGATCCGGAACTTGCCGGCTGGGTTCGGACCCAGTGGAATGCGTTAACTGAAAAAACCAAGGAGGAAGATTTTCAAGCGCTGCAGCCTTGCCTGGATACGCTGCCCAACGTGTGGGCGGCGAGCGAGTTCATTGCCCGGACGTGTGTATCGAGACCACGGTTACTTGTCGAACTGGTGTCCTCGGGGGACCTGTTCAGTAAGTACCGCGACGGTGAACTGACCCGGCGTATCCGTGCCGTTAGTGGCGGTAACGAGGTCGAATTGATGCGAGAGCTGCGCAGCATAAGGCTGCGCGAGGCGGTGCGGATCGCGTGGCGCGACCTGTCCGGGCTGGCCGATCTCGATGAAGTTGTATCGCTGATGTCGGAGCTCGCGGACGCGTGCGCGGGAAAGGCGAACGATTGCGCCTATAGCGCTCTGTGCGAGCGTGTCGGTATTCCCCATGGAGAGATCAGCGGAAAACCCGTTCGAATGACCCTGCTTGCACTGGGTAAACTGGGCGGCCGCGAGCTCAACTTTTCATCAGATGTCGACCTCATATTCGCCTACTCCGAGACCGGAAAAACCAGACACTCGAATCGAATCAGCAACCACGAGTTTTTCCTCAAACTCGCCCGCGACCTGATCAGGATTCTGGAGAATCCCACCGGGGAGGGGCTCGTCTTCAGGGTGGACATGCGCCTGCGCCCAAACGGAAACAGCGGACCGCTGGCCTTGTCTTTCGATGCGATGGAACAGTACTACCAGACCCACGGCAGGGATTGGGAGCGCTATGCACTGATCAAGGCGCGGATCATCGGTGACGACGATGCCGGCAACGAATTGCTGACCAGGCTCAAACCCTTCGTTTACCGGCGCTACCTCGACTACGGTGCATTCGAGGCGGTGCGATCGATGAAAGACATGATCAATCGAGAGCTCAAGCGTAAAGGTGTGCAGAACAATCTCAAGCTCGGCCGGGGCGGCATCCGGGAGATCGAATTCATTGCCCAGAGCTTTCAGTTGATCCGCGGCGGCCGCGAGAGGTCGCTGCAAACCAACCGGCTGTTCGAGGCGCTCGACCAGCTCGCTCGCGGGGGAATCATCGACGGCGCGATGCACACGGAACTTATCGCAGACTACACCTATCTGCGCCGGCTTGAGCACAGGGTGCAGATGATTCGCGATCAACAAACACACCGACTGCCGGAACGGGACGTCGATCGCAAACGACTGCTGGCCGCTACCGGGCACGAAGGGTGGAGTGAACTGACGCATGAAACCGACGCCGTGTGCGCCCGCGTTCATGGTCATTTCGACCAGATATTCGTACCGGTCCGTGAAACCTCGACGCCTGGACCGGATGAGATAGCGGATTTGTGGATGGGACTGGTTGACGACGCCAGCGCTTTCCAGGCCCTTTCCAACCTGGGGTATCACCAGCCCGAAAACACCACCAACGCCATACGGTCGCTCAAGCAAAGCCGCGTATACCGCGCCCATTCAAAAGTGGGCCAGGAGCGGCTGGACCGCTTGATGCCGATGTGTGTCAGGGAAGCGGGGCAGTCTTCCGATCCCGACGCGACCTTGTCTCGCCTCATACAGTTCATGGAAGGCATCGGCAGGCGGTCGGCCTACCTGGTGCTGCTGATCGAAAATCCGCAGGCGCTGTCCCAGCTCGTCAGACTGATTGCCGCAAGCCCATGGATTAGTTCCTGGATTCGCCAGCACCCCCTGCTGCTGGACGAATTGCTTGGCCCGATCACCGACAGCATGGAGAGCTCCCGAGAGCAAATGAACGTCGAACTGGATCAACGTCTCGCGCACGTTGAAAAAGACGATCTCGAGCAACAGATGGATATCCTGCGGGAGGTTCGCCACGGCCAGAATCTCCGCGTCGCCGCCGCCGATATATCGGGAACGATCGATTGGGTGGAGGCTGGACAGCGGTTGAGCATGATCGCCGAAACCATACTGAGCTACTCCGTGAATTTGTGCATCGACGGCTTGTGCTCCAGCATTGGAATACCCTCGGCCGATGTGGAATCGACGCCACCGACTCTGGGAATCGTGGCCTATGGAAAGCTAGGGAGCCGGGAACTGGGATACAACTCGGATCTGGACATCGTGTTCCTGCACCACGGGACGCGCCCTGGCGGTGGAACCGAGCATGGCGCGCGCAGCATCGACAACACGCAGTACTATATGCGTCTGGTACAGAGGATGGTGCACTTTCTCACTACCCGGACGGCGGCCGGGGTCCTTTACGAGGTGGACATGCGATTGAGGCCCAGCGGCCGCGCCGGTCCCGTGGTGACCTCCCTGGATGGGTATCACAACTATCAGAAGAACAGGGCGTGGACATGGGAGCACCAGGCGCTGGCCCGCGCCCGTATGGTCGTGGGGCCCGAGCCGTTTCGCGCGAGGTTCGACGAAATCAGACAGGACATACTTTGCCAGCCACGGGAACAGGCGGCGCTGAAACGGGAGATCAAGGACATGCGTGCCCGAATGAGCGCGGCCCATGACGCTTCGAACACTCGAGTGTTCGATCTAAAGCATGGTGAGGGTGGGATCGTCGACATCGAGTTCATCGTGCAGTATTTCGTCCTTCAGTGGGCCAGTGACCACCCCGAAATCATTATCTCTCGCAGTAATATCGAGCTCATCAAGTCTTTTTGCGCGGCCGGCCTGATGGGCGAGGGCGAGGGTTCTGCCCTGGCTGACGCCTACTACCGCTACCTGACCGCGGAGCATCAGGCCAAACTAACCGAGCAGCCCGCCGAGGTCCCCGCCGGTGAATATCTGCAGCAACGGGACCACGTAAAGATGCTATGGAGACGCCTGTTCGATTAACATACCAGTTGCCGAAACTGAACTTTAGGAGATATTGAAGATGTCTTTTGCCGACCGGGACGGTGTGATCTGGATGGATGGGGAGCTGGTCCCCTGGCGCGAGGCGACCGTGCATGTACTGACCCACTCCCTCCACTATGGCGTCGGGATTTTCGAGGGGGTTCGTGCCTACAAAACCGAGCGCGGGCCGGCGATCTTCCGCCTCGAAGAGCACACGGACCGGCTTTTCAGATCCGCTTTGATCATGAACATGACGATGCCCTTCGACCGTGAAACCCTCAACGAGGCGCAGAAAACCGTGGTTCGCGAAAACAAACTGGAAAGCGCGTATATCCGGCCGTTCTGTTTCTATGGTTCGGAAGGCATGGGGCTGCATGCGGGCAATCTGGAGGTGCACGCCGTAGTCGCAAGCTGGGAATGGGGCGCCTATCTGGGGGACGAGGGTCTGGAAAAAGGAATCCGGGTAAAAACATCTTCATATTCACGCCACCACGTCAACAGTACGATGTGCAAGGGCAAGGTGACCGGTCACTATTACAACTCCATCCTGGCCCTGCAGGAAGCGGAATCCTGCGGCTATGACGAAGGCCTGCTGCTAGACACGGAGGGCTATGTCGCAGAGGGAAGCGGTGAGAACATCTTTCTCGTCCGCAACGGCAAGGTCATGACTCCCGATCTGACTTCGGCTCTCGAGGGCATTACCCGCGACACGGTGATCAGTTTCATCGAAGAACTGGGGATGGAACTCAGGGAAAAAAGGATCACACGGGACGAGGTCTACATCTCCGATGAAGTCTTCTTCACCGGCACCGCGGCGGAGGTTACTCCCGTCCGTGAAGTCGACGGGCGAGCTATCGGTGAAGGCAAAATCGGCCCCATTACGAAACAGTTGCAGACCATGTACTTCGATCAGGTGTACGGGCGGCGCGAGCAACACCCGGAGTGGTTGACCCTGATATAGCGTCATCGCGGCGCGTAGTCGTCGTCGGCCCGTCGTGGCTGGGCGATGCCGTTATGGCACAAAGCCTGTACAAGGCACTGCGCCGGATTCCCGGCACTACCATCGACGTGTTAACGCCGCCGGCATTCGAGCCGCTTTTGGCGATGATGCCCGAGGTCGACGAGTGTATCCGGGCCCCATTCCGGCGGGGCAGGCTGGGTCTTGCGGAGCGCTACCGGCTCGGACGCGGCCTCTCCGGGCGCGCCTACGATCAGGCCATCGTGCTGCCAAATTCATGGAAATCTGCCCTGCCCCCCTGGCTCGCCCGCATCCCCGTTCGCACCGGGTACCTGGGCGAGCAGCGCTGGGGGCTGATCAATGACGTCAGAAAGCTGGACAAACAAGCATTGCCAACGACGGCCCAGCGCTTCGCTGCGCTGGCCGCCGGAGTCAACGAGCCCCAGCCCGATCTCGACACACTTTGGCCCGGCCTGGAAACCGATCTTCGCGAGCAACAGGCAGCCGCCGAAGATCTTGGCCTGGGCGTGGAGACAAGGCCCGTGCTCGTACTATGTCCTGGCGCGCGCTACGGACCCTCGAAACAATGGCCCGCGGCAAAGTTTGCAGAGATTGCCGCCACGAAACTGGGCCACGACTGGCAGATCTGGCTACTTGGATCCGGCAGCGACGCCGCCGCGGCTTTGGAGATCAATCGCCGCTGCGAAAACCGGTGCATCGATCTGACCGGACGGACCTCGGTGGCTCAGGCCGTCCATCTGATGGCATTGTCCACCGCGGTGGTGAGCAATGATTCGGGTTTGATGCACATTGCGGCGGCTCTGGCAAAGCCCCTTGTGGCAATATTCGGATCCACCGATCCCCGCCACACACCGCCATTGAGCAAAAATCACCGGATCGAATATCTGGGTCTGTCCTGCAGCCCCTGTTTCAAGCGTCGGTGTCCATTACGGCATGTCAACTGCCTCAACGGAATAACGCCCCAAAGCGTTCTTGACGACCTCGAAGAGCTATGCGCGTCCTGATAATCAAGATGACATCCATGGGGGACGTACTGCATACATTGCCGGCGGTGACGGATGCCGACAACAACATCACCGGGATCCGCTTCGACTGGGTGGTGGAAAAGGCGTTCGTTGAAATCCCCGGGTGGCACAGCGCCGTGGACCGCTCGATTCCGCTGTCGCTGCGCAACTGGCGGCGCGCACCGGGACAGTGGCTCGGCGGCGAGGTCCGGAAGGCACTCCATGATCTACGAAAAGAAAGATACGACTACGTTATCGATGCCCAGGGATTGTTCAAGAGCGCGGCTATCGCCTGCCTCGCCAGGGGCAAGAGCGCAGGCTATTCACCGGACAGCGCGCGCGAGCCCTTGGCGGCCCGGATCTATTCGCACCGCACCTCAATACCCGGCCATCTGCACGCGATCGATCGTACGAGGCTGCTGTTTGCCCACACCCTGGGATATGAGCCGCCGCAGGCTCAACCCGATTACGGATTGTCCAGGGATGATTTTTCGATGACCCACGTCCCGACGCAGCCTTATCTGGTGTTCAACCACGCCTCGACCTGGAGTACTAAATCCTGGCCGGAGGCCTACTGGCACGATCTGATCCGGCGTGCCGGTGACAGAGATCTGAAGGTCCTGCTGCCGTGGGGCGATGAATCGGAGCGCGAACGGGCGACGCGGCTCACGCAGGCTCATCAACACGCCGATATGCTGCCAAGGATGAACCTGAACCAGCTCGCCGCGGTGCTGACGCACGCCACGGCGGCCGTGTCCGTAGACACCGGCCTGGGCCACCTGACCGCCGCCCTCGGCACACCGGCGGTGTCAATATACGGCGCCACGGATCCGGCGCGCACCGGGACCGTGGGCGAGAATCAGCGCCGGATCGTGGCATCGTTTGAATGCTCGCCTTGCCTGAGCCGGCAGTGCACTTACAGCGGCCCGTCCGAGGTCACTCCCGCCTGCTACTCGACTGTTTCTCCGGATCGGGTGTGGGGTACACTGCTAAGCTACATCGACAGGGGCGACAGATGAGCAAAATACTTGTTACCGGCGGCGCGGGCTATATCGGCTCCCACACCGTGCGCCAATTGATCAGAGCGGGGTTCGAGGTCACCGTCATCGACAATCTGTATTCGGGATTCCGCTGGGCCGTCGACGAGGCGGCGGAGTTCGTCCAGGCGGACGTGGGTAACTATGCGCTGGTGTGCGACCTGCTGAATGACCGGAACATAGACGCGGTAATCCACTTCGCCGGATACGTAATCGTGTTCGAGTCGGTCGACGACCCGCTAAAGTACTACCGCAACAATACGGTCAATTCCCAGCGCCTGATCCAGGCATGCCAGGATTGCGGCGTCTCACAGTTCCTGTTCTCATCCACCTGTTCGGTCTACGGAGAGTCGAACGGAAAGCCGATAGCCGAGGATACACCGCTGAATCCGATCAACCCCTATGCGCGAAGCAAACTCATGACGGAGTGGATGTTGCAGGACACCGCCAGGGGTCGTTCACCCGATGGACAGGACAGCGCATTTCGCTACATCGCCCTCAGGTATTTCAATGTCGCCGGGGCGGCCGTGGACGGTGGTCTGGGACAGGCCACACCCGAAGCGACCCACCTGATCAAGGTGGCGAGCGAGGTGGCATGCGGCAAACGCGACAAGATGGAGATTTTTGGTACCGACTACCCCACCCCGGACGGCACGTGCATACGCGACTACATCCACGTCGACGATCTCGCTTCGGCCCACGTCATGGCGCTCGGTTATCTGCTCGATGGCGGGGCAGCCACCACGCTCAACTGTGGTTACGGCAAGGGCTACAGTGTGCGTGAAGTGGTGGACGTGATGCGTCGGGTGAGCGGCCGCGATCTCATCGCGGAAGAATCCGGCCGGCGCGCGGGCGACCCTCCCGTATTGATTGCAAACAACCGGAAGATCAGGGACACGCTGGGCTGGACCCCCCAGCATGATGATCTCGAACTGATTTGCCGAAATGCGCTGGACTGGGAGAGGCAACTGGAGGACCGCCTGGTGAGCTATACGGGATAGAAAACCGGCCGCCAGCCTCAGTATTCATGCGAGTCGCCTTCTGCCTGTTTCGATACTTCCCCTTCAGCGGATTGTCGCGGGACATGCTCCGCATCGCAGAGTGCGTCCGCGCACGCGGCCATGAAGTGTCTATTTTCACCTCCGAGAGGCAGGGCGAGCCGGCCAATGGGTTCCGCACGGAAATACTGCCGGTATCCGGGCTGAGCAACCACGGGCGAGCCGCCAGTTATCATCGGCGGCTGCAGGGGGCATTGAAAGGCGGGTACGATGCGGTCGTCGGCTTCAACAAGATCCCGCATCTGGATGTCTACTACGCCGCCGATGCGTGCTACGCCGCGCGGGCACGCTACAACCGGCACCCCCTGTACCGGCTTACCCCGCGCTACCGGGGTTATCGGCGGCTCGAGAATTCCGTCTTTTGCCGGAACTCCAACACGCATATCCTCGTGCTGGGCGAACATGCGAAAAGCGAGTTCCAGGAGTTTTACGGCACTCAGGACGCTCGCTTCACGCTCCTGCCCCCGACTCTCCAGGACCGTTACCGTAATCCGGTAATCGATGGGGATGTTCGAGCCCGTGTACGGGCTGACGCGGGCCTGCGTGATGAACACTCCTTGATATTGATGGTGGGTTCCGGATTCAGCACCAAGGGCGTCGACAGAGCGATAATAGCGGTCGCCGCACTCCCTTCCGCGCGGCGGCAACGTGCACGTTTGGTCATTGTCGGCAAAGGAAAACCGGGGCCATTCATGTCACTGGCAAATGCCTACGGAGTCACTTCACAGGTGTTATTCCTCGGCGGTCGTAACGACATCCCGGAACTGATGTCGGCCGCGGACATCCTGCTTCATCCTGCATATAACGAGAATACCGGTGCGGTGCTGCTCGAGGCCATGGCAATGGGACTGCCGGTATTGACCACCGGCGTATGCGGCTACGCGCGATACGTCGCCGCAGCCGATGCCGGCCGCGTCCTTGAGTCGCCGTTCAGTCAGACTGCCCTCAACGGCGCTCTCGATTCCATGCTCTGCGCCGATATGTCGGGCTGGCGCCGAAATGGGCCGCGATTTACAAATCAGCCGCTGTTGTTCTCCATGCCTAACCGAGCGGCGGAAACCATTGAACGCGTCGCATCCGACAACAGCCAACGCAAACGGAGGAGAAATGAATTCATCTACCTCTCGGACCAGCTTCATCTCGCGGATTCCGAAGCGACCCTGGATTCGATTATGTCCATGCCGGGAGAAGTCTACAGGCGGGCCCCGGGGCGCCGGACGCTTCGGATCGTGCGCAATGACACCGGCTATTTTATTAAAGTCCACAGCGGAGTGGGCTGGCGGGAAATCATTAAAAACCTGGTATCACTGAAACTTCCGGTGCTGGGGGCACAAAACGAGTGGCATGCGCTGCACCTGTTGAGCAGAAAGGGGGTAAGGGCTCCCTACCCGCTTGGATTCGGAACCCGTGGACACAATCCGGCCCGGATAGAGTCCTTCGTGATCATGCAGGAAATCCGGGATTCGATCAGTCTAGAGCGGCTTTTCGAGCATGAAGGGTGGAGCAACGATGTCTCTCTCAGGCGCAACCTGATTTCGAGTCTGGCCCGCATCGCACGCGTTCTGCACCTCAACGGCGTGAATCATCGCGATTTCTACTTGTGTCATTTCCTGGTGGACAAGCACGTCACCGACAACTGCGCCGGTTCCCCGTCAATGCCGCTCGACATCGTACTAATCGATCTCCACCGCGCACAGCTGCGCCGCCGCACACCCACACGCTGGATCGTCAAGGATCTCGGCGGCTTGTACTATTCGGCTATGCATATCAATCTGTCGAGAAACGATCTGTTCAGGTTCATCAAAGCCTATTGCGAGCAACCGCTGCGGGCGGCGCTCGAGGCCCCGATAGACTGGAACAGGGTCCGCAGGCGCGCACTCGGCCTCCACCGGACCGGGCTGACGGCAGAGTCTTGAATCAGTCCCGCATACGCGAATTGAACCGCGTCAAGGCAAAGTATGTGTTCGACAAGCGGTACGCTTGTCCGCTGCTGGACGAGATTATTGCCGAGCCGGACCAGGTAATCGATGACCTTGGCCATATCCTCAAACATGACCGAACCACAACGGTGGCGAAGGTCGAGGAGAATGGTGTGGCGTGGGTGATCAAGCGCTACAATACGAAGAACCCTTGGCATGCGCTCAGGCGGGCGCTTCGCAGGAGTCGTGCGTTGATCTGCTGGACCATGTCAGCACGTTTACGAGCGGCTGGTATCAAGGTGCCCACACCTGTGGGGTACATCGAAAAAAAGATCGGTCCGTTTCGTGGCAGGTCTTATTTTTTCTATGAGTACGTCGATGCCGAGGACCTGCTAAGCTACATAAAAACTCACACGAACCGGAACGGTTTCGAATCCGTTTTCCAGAAAATTAAGAAATTGTTCGATGTACTGTACGCGGCTAAAATCAACCATGGCGATATGAAAGCAACCAACTTGCTGGTGGATGCGGATCGGAGCATAACGCTACTTGATCTGGATGCCGCCAGGCAACCGGAGAATATCGAATCCTTTGCGCGCGGCTACGCCAGGGACCGCTCGCGATTCCTGGAAAACTGGAACAACGACCCCGATTTGCGGGATCGTTTCGACAAAGCGCTTGATGAATGATGACCGACACGAATCCCCACAACAACGATGCCGCATACCTAAAGCGGCTGCTCGCACGTGATGTCAGGCTGTGGTCGGATGACCCGGACGTATGCGCGTCGATAAATCAGCGGCTCGGCTGGCTGGATGCGATCACATTCTCACGAGGTCAATCGGACCGCATCCACAGTTTCCGTAACCGGATCATCAAAGACGGCTTCGACCGGGTGGTCCTGCTCGGTATGGGCGGATCCAGCCTGGCGCCGGAGGTCTTCAATCAGTGCTTCGCCGATGCGCCGGAGGGGCTGGATATGACCGTTCTGGACACCACGTTCCCTGATTCAATCGCGCGCACGTGCTCCGCACTGGAGCACGGTCGACCCTTGTTCATCGTGTCCAGCAAGTCCGGCTCCACCGCCGAAACCTCGGCCCTGCTCAGCTTTTTTTGGCAGTGGTGCCGCAGTCGATTCGGAGATAACAGCGGACAACATTTCGTGGCCATTACCGATGAACACTCGTCCCTGCACAATGTCGCCGTCGAAGACGGGTTCAGGGATATTTTCCTCAACCCGGCCGACATAGGCGGTCGCTACTCCGCTCTGAGCCTGTTCGGTCTGGTGCCCGCCAGCCTGGTTGGGGTCGACATTACCCGGCTCCTCGACAGGGCCCAGCGAATGCTCGATGACATCGAATCCACGACTGCCGCCATTGATCTCGGCATCCTCATCGGACGGAGGGCAGCGGCGGGGTGCGACAAGCTGGCGCTGGCTTTCTCACCGTTGCTAAAGTCGATGGGCATGTGGGTCGAGCAGCTGGTCGCCGAAAGTACCGGCAAGCAAGGTATCGGCGTTGTGCCCTTTATCCGGGAAGATCACCTGCCATCGCCGCCCTTCACTGATGAATGCGTTTTCGTATCTACCCGCCTCGCGGGGGACGACCGTTCGGGTCGCGAAGCGGGGGACCAACAATCCGTGCCGGACAAGGATACCCGGCCCGTGGTCTCGATCACGATTGATGACGCGCATGATCTCGGCGCGGAATTCATGCGCTGGTACATGGCAACGGCAATCGCCGCTTCTATCATGGGCATCAATCCTTTCGATGAACCCGACGTCAACGCAACCAAGCAGGCCACTAAGCAGATACTGCAGAACAAGTCCCAGCCGCATCCAGAGACTACAAAAATCCCGACCTTTGATCCATCAGCCATGTCAACGTTTCTGCATCGTGCCAAGATACATGATTACGTTGCCCTGCTGGCTTATCTGCCCACCGATCAGGACTGGGAACAAAAACTCAAGCCCCTGAGGGACCTTTTGCAGCAGCGCCTCAACACGGTCACCTGCCTGGCACTGGGTCCGAGATACCTGCACTCGAGCGGTCAGCTGCACAAAGGGGGCAAAACGAACGGCCACTTTCTGGTACTCACCGCCAGGCCCCGTGACGACGTGCCCATACCCGGGGAGCACTATGGCTTCGGGGTCCTGATCGACGCCCAGGCACACGGCGACCTTACAGTTCTGCGCGCACGTGGCCAGAACGTGCTGCACTTCGATTTGGGCCCCATCGATGGCGCGGAAGCGGAAATACGGAAGATCACCGATTACCTCCACCGACACCTGTAGGAGGCGCGGGGAGGCGCTCCTGCAAACCGTGCGCGTTACAAAAAATCCTCGACGGTCGCGCGACGCCACTCCACGTTGCGCACCTGCCATTCGTCTCCATCGCGCACGTAGCTGACCTCGAATCGCACCAGATCCGCGCGCATATCGAATAACTGATCCGGATTACTCACCGGTTGCCCCGCCATAGCCGCAAGGATCTCGGCCGCCGCGTTATCCTCGTCTATTATCACCAGAGATCTCGTTATGGTATGGACATATATGGCCTTGTGGTGAAGCAGATAGAGTTGTACAAGGCGGATCAGCGCACTTTTGTCATGGCCCCGTTCGTCCATATAACCGTCGGCAACAAAGTCCTTCAACGTCTTTACGTCTTTTGCTTCCACCGCGAGTTCGGCATCGTTATTGAGTTTTCGTATCTGCTCCTCCGCCGGTGGCAACTCTCCGCTGCATGCCGCCAGACACAATGCCAAGCTCATCGCGGCAATTCCAAGCTTCCGTTTGCATGTCGGCATCAAGATGCCAGAAAGCTTCCCAGCGCGCGCTTTTTCTTCAAGGTGTCGTTGAAACCAAGGTCAATGAGTTCCTTGCAGAATGTGCCATGAAACAACAGGTAGCTCAAAAGCCTTTTGCCTCCCCTCCGGTGGGCGCCGATGACCCGCATCAAGTACCGTACGGTGGCAGGCATCAGGTCCAGATGCGACTCCGCGATAGCGCCGATATCCTGACTCGGAGAGATCAATAACGTCTCTACGGGCCTGAGCGTTGTCTCGCCTCTTTCGGAGTCCGGCACCAGTGCCAGCGTCTGGTTGATGCGCTGCAAGCGCTCCAAATCCGCATACAGGCTGTTCAGGAACAACGT
>CAMYOI010000006.1 GCA_947259955.1 uncultured Gammaproteobacteria bacterium | reverse complement strand
GCACTCATTGACGGCAAGGGTCGGCGTGCCGGGGCCAAGATCGTTTCGTTGGATCGAACCGCCATGCTACTGCGGGTTGATTTCGTCAGACAGATTGACAGGCCCCGGCCTCAAATCACGCTCGCTACTGCGGTACCCAAAGGCGACCGTCATCGCGTCCTGCTGGATATGACGACCCAGCTGGGTATATTTCAGTATGTTCCGCTGCTGTGCGACCGCAGCGTGGTAAAACCCGAATCCCATAGTGCGCCGCGCTGGATGCGGGTGTGCATCCAGGCATGTAAGCAGAGTCATAATCCGTACCTGCCGAGGATCGACCAGGTGCGGTCTCCCGCAGAATTCGCCTCGACTATGAAAAACAACGCCATACCGCTGTATTTGGCCACACCTGATGGTGTTCCGGTACTTCCGGAATATTCCACCGACCGGGTGGCAATCTGTATTGGTCCCGAAGGGGGGTTCAGTGATCATGAGATATCGCAACTGCTCGAGAGCGGCGCGCAACCCGTCTCTTTGGGCAGTCATGTTTTGCGAATCGAGACGGCCGCGGTGGCGGCGGTCAGTATTTTTCAGCCGCGATGCTGATAGAATCAGCAATCAGACCCCTGCAGAGGATATCTCTCCATGACAGAACTTGAAACCAGACACTGTGAAGCGTGCCGGGCCGATGCACCACGGGTTACACCGGATCAGATCGGAGAGCTGAAATCCCAGATCCCCGATTGGGAAATCATCGAGGTGGACGGCGTCAAGCGCCTGACCCGGGCCTTCAAGTTCAGAAATTTCGAACAGGCGCTGGCCTTTTCGAACAAGGTGGGGGAGCTCGCGGAGCAGGAGGGCCACCATCCCTCGCTCCTGACCGAGTGGGGGCGCGTCACGGTCAGCTGGTGGACGCATAAAATCGGCGGGCTGCACGTCAACGATTTCATCATGTCCGCCCGGACCGATGCCCTGTTATAACGCCCGGATTTTCTCGATCTGAAGTGCAAGGTTCTCGAGCATGGTCCCCAGCTTGTCCGCCCTCACGCGTTCACTGGCAACGACATCCGCCGGCGCCTTCTCGACGAAATTGAGATTGCCGAGCTTGGATTGAATCCGGTCCATGTCTTTGCGTGCCTTGACCTGCTCGCGTTCCAGCCTGGCCAGTTCCGCCGCCTTGTCGATCAGGGTTCCCAGTGGAACGAGAATCCGCATTCCGCCTACCAGCGCTGCTGCAGGGGAGTCGGGCGCCTCGTCATCGGAAACGATTGACACGCTGTCGAATTTTCCGAATCGTTTCAGGTAGCGGGTGTTTCTTGACAGATACTCCGCGTCGTCTGAAGAGGCGTTCTGCAACAGCACCGTGACAGGCTTGTTCGGGTCGATGTTCATCTCGCCCCGAATATTGCGAACTCCGCCGATTACCGCCTGAACCCAGTCCATTTCCGCCAGAGCACTGTCGTCGATCTTTTCCGGTTGGGGTTGAGGATAGGGCTGGGTCATGATGGTCTCGCCTCGCTTGTCGGCAAGAACTGCGATCTCCTGCCATAGCGCATCGGTGATGAATGGCATGATCGGGTGCAGCATGCGCAGCGACGTCTCGAGCACGCGTACCAGCGTCCGGCGTGTTGCCCGTTTCTCCGCCGGACGGGCATCGTCATCGGACAGGACGACCTTGCAGAGTTCAAGATACCAGCTGCAGTAGTCATTCCAGACGAACTGATAGAGGCCCTGTGCCATGTGGTCTAAACGATAGCCCTGGATTGCCTGTTGGGTATCGACTTCCACCTGTTGCAATCGAGAAACAATCCAGCGGTCCGCCAGGCTCGGCTCGAGTTCACCGCTCCCTTTGCCGTCACTTCGACCGCAATCCTGGCCCTCAGTATTCATCAATACGAAACGCGCAGCGTTCCACAGCTTGTTGCAAAAATTTCGGTATCCCCCGATCCGGCCCAGGTCGAAATTGATGTTGCGGCCGGTCGAAGCAAGAGATGCGAACGTGAAGCGCAGCGCATCCGTGCCGAACGCGGGGATGCCATCCGGATAGTCAGCGCGGGTGTGGGCCTCGATCTTGGATGCCATCTTCGGCTGCATAAGCCCCGTAGTTCTTTTCATGACCAGTGAATCCAGGTCGATGCCGTCGATGAGGTCCAGCGGATCGAGCACATTCCCCTTGGATTTGGACATTTTCTGTCCGTGCGCGTCGCTCACCAGTCCGTGGACATAGATCTCGTGAAACGGGATATCGCCCATGAATTTCAGACCCATCATCACCATTCTGGCCACCCAGAAGAAAATGATGTCGAACCCGGTCACCAGCACGTTGGTGGGGTAGAAAGTTTTCAACTCCGCTGTCTCATCCGGCCACCCCAGGGTGGAAAAGGGCCAAAGCGCAGATGAAAACCAGGTGTCGAGTACATCCGGGTCCTGATAGAGCTCCAGATCCTGCCCTTTTTTTGCCCGCGCCTGGGCGGCCGCATCCTGTTCCGTTCGTGCGACGTAGATATCGCCATCCGGGTCATACCATGCGGGGATGCGGTGGCCCCACCAGAGCTGGCGGGAAATACACCAGTCCTTTATGTTGCGCATCCAGTCGAAATAGGTGTGAGCCCAGTTTTCCGGCACGAATCTGATGCGGCCGTCCTCGACCGCCTTGATGGATTCCTCGGCAAGCGGTGCCGCCCTGACGAACCACTGGTCGGTCAGATAGGGTTCGATTACTTCTCCGGTCCTATCGCCCCGCGGCACCATGAGTTTGTGGTCCTCGATGCCGGCCAGGAGATGCTGCTGATCCAGATCCCGTACGATATTCTTTCTGGCCTCGTATCGATCCAAGCCGTGATATGGCGTGCCGGGAAGATTGACGGCGGCATCAGGATCGAAAATGTTGATCATTTCCAGACCGTGCCTCAGACCGACCTCATAGTCGTCGAAATCGTGCGCGGGTGTGATTTTGACGCAGCCCGATCCGAACTCGGGATCGACATGCTCGTCCGCGACTATCGGTATTTCCCGGTCAACCAGGGGGAGCCGCACCGTTCGGCCGACGAGATCTCGATAGCGCTCATCTTCCGGGTGCACCGCCACCGCGGTGTCGCCCAGCATCGTCTCGGGGCGTGTGGTCGCCACGGTCAGGAAATTTCCGGCATCGCCCACCACGGGGTAACGCAGGTTCCAGAGATGACCCGCCTCCTCTTCCGATACCACTTCCAGGTCCGAAACCGCCGTGTGCAGCTTGGGATCCCAGTTGACCAATCGTTTACCGCGGTATATCAGGTCCTCGTTGTAAAGTTCAACGAACACCTCCTGTACGGCACGCGACAATCCTTCGTCCATGGTGAAGCGTTCGCGCTCCCAGTCCAGGGATGCTCCCATCCTGCGCAGCTGCCTGGAAATGGTGCCCCCCGATTCGGCTTTCCACTCCCAGACACGTTTTACGAACTCGTCCCGGCCCAGGTCCAGCCGGTGTTGGCCCTGATGAGCCAGTTGGCGCTCCACGACCATTTGTGTGGCAATGCCGGCGTGGTCGGTGCCCGCCTGCCACAGGGTGTTTCGACCGCACATTCGATGGTAACGGATCAATGCGTCCATGATGGTGTCCTGGAACGCATGTCCCATGTGCAGGCTGCCGGTGACGTTGGGCGGCGGGATCATGATGCAGTAAGGTTTCCCCGTGCCGGAAGGCGCAAACCACCCTTTTGATTCCCAGCGGTCGTAGAGATCCTGTTCTATCTCGTGCGGATCATAGGCTTTGTTCAACTGTCTTGGCGGCATACTGGTTCACGTTTTCAAAGGCAGCGGATTATACGCGAGCCCGGGGCGGCTCGCATTCGGCACCTGAATCCACCGGGGCCGGGCGGGCAGGATCAGATTTGTTATGATTCGGATTTGCCGGACGTCTTCTGCGCCAGCAGCGAGGTCAGGACCGTCCGTAACTGCTGTTCCTGGTCGAGGGTCATGGCGGGCAGGTCATTGCGTTTGAGTCGTTTTCTGATGTCCTTCAGGCACTGATCCATGAACGGCGTTTCACTTAGCACCTTTGCCTTGTCACGGCGATCGTTTTCTTCCCTCTCCGGCAGGTACGCAATGTTGTTCAGAACCGGAATATTGTCGGTGCTTCTGTCTGCCGGTGTATCTTCGATCGGCTCCACTTCAGCTTCCCCGTCGCCGCGCGTGGAAACGGCTTCAACGATGTCGGAGGTATCCAGGTCGGGGACGTCCTCTAATTCCAGCGATTCCAGGGGATCGATTTTCTCGACGTCGCCTGCCAATTCTTCCGCAGCCAGGTCGACATTGAAATCCCAATCCAGGTGTTCGTCGCTCGCAACCGCGTTGCTGATGTTTCTTTCATCGGGTTTGAGGCTGGATTCGACGCCATCAGTTTTTTCCACCATTTCACGCTGCGGTGTCGTCTCTGGTGACGCCGGCGCCTGGTCATCTTTAGCGGGGCTTTCTTCGTCCAACAAAGTCTGCAGCGAACGCAGCGTGTCGGACAGCGCGGTATCCGCGTCGGTCTTTTTTTTGCGTCTGAACCACATAGGTTATCAAATAGTAATGTCGTGCTTTTGCAGGTCACAGCCCTGAGTCCGGTACCAGCGGTAACGGTCACGGGCCCGTGCTTTGTCTTCAGGCGTATTATCCACTAATTCCGCCACGCGGGGGAATTCATCGTAGTGGTCGGGAACGGTGTCCAGCAGCGTCACGAGGACGCTGTAGTAACCGCCGGAAGGCGGTTGTTGGCCGATGGCAACCGGGACCTCCACGATGGAGCCTTCAGGATCGTATAGTCCATGTGGAACAAAGGAACTCTGATCGAACGTCCACATCATGTCGTCGAGGGCTTTCGCCTGCTCGAGATCGGGTGTCGTTACATAGATCCTGTGGCCAAGAGCATGGATCTTCTTGCATAGGCGGCAGGCCGCGCGCAATCTGCCATCCGCAACGTGCCTGTCGAGCAAATAGAAGTCGATTTTCGGCGTCATGAGCTGTCCCGAACCGCGTGCTGTTTGAAATCGACTACTTTACGCGGTCGATCAGGAACTGGCTCAGCAGCGGCACGACCCTACCGGTTGCACCTTTTTCCTTGCCTCCACTTCGCCAGGCTGTCCCGGCGATATCGATGTGACCCCATTTGAAGGATCCTGCAAAGCGGGAGAGGAAACATCCGGCCGTAATCGCGCCTGCTGCCGGGCCTCCTATGTTTGCCATATCGGCGAAATTACTGTCCAGTTGAGACTGGTAGTCTTCCCACAGGGGCAACTGCCAGACGCGGTCCAGGCTCTTGTTACCGGCGTCGATGATTTCATCGGCGAGGTCCTGATCGTTGGACATCATTCCGCTTGCGTGGTGGCCCAATGCGACAACGCACGCACCGGTCAATGTCGCGATGTCGATGACTGCCTGCGGCTTGAAGCGCTCCGCATAAGTCAGAGCGTCGCACAGGATCAGGCGGCCTTCGGCATCCGTATTGAGGATCTCTATGGTTTTACCGGACATGCTCGTTACGACATCACCCGGCTTGTTCGCTTCCCCGTCCGGAAGGTTCTCGGAACTGGGTACGATGCCAACGATATTAAGCGCTAGTTTCATTTCCGCGGCGGCGGTCAATGCACCAAACACGCTTGCCGCGCCGCACATGTCATACTTCATTTCATCCATTTTAGCCGCCGGTTTCAGTGAAATACCACCAGCGTCGAACGTCAGTCCCTTTCCTACGAGGACGACCGGGCGCTGGGATTTCTTACCGCCGCTGTATTCCATGATGATCAGTTTGGCGGGCTGCCTGCTGCCCCGGGACACGGACAATAACGATCCCATGCCCAGTTTTTTCATCTCCGACTCGTTGAGTATCCGCGATTTGATGGGGTATTTTTTCTGAAGGCCCGTTGCTTGCCGGGCCAGGTATGTGGGAGTGCAGATATTGGCTGGCAGATCGGCCAGGTTCCTGGCCAGATTCACACCCGCGTTGACGGCCGATCCCCGCTTCACGCCTTCGCCGGCGTTGTCCGCCTCCTGTTTGTTTTTAACGGCAAGTGCCACGGAAATGTCGCGCCGCTTTGTTTTCTTGCCGTCGTGACTGTACTCGTAGACCGCGTCTTCCATTGCTTCCACAAGATGCTTGGCCTTCGCTCCCATGTCACAATTGGCCACCTCGTCGCCCAGCATCCAGACGGTGGCGGACCTGACCTTCATGCTGCGCAGTTTTTTGGCCACCGTGGCACATGCCGTGCGGTAACGCATCGTGTCGGTTTGATCGCTTTTACCATAACCGACGACGAGCAGCCTGTCGCAATTCAGTCCCGGAGGGTCGAATATCACAAGGGTCTCTTCTTTTTCTCCCTCGAAGTCGCCGCATTCGAACCGCTTTTTCAATGCGCCTCCGGTGAGGGCGTCGATCTCCCCGGCTAATCCGGTCAGGTCTTCTGCTTGAAATGCCCCGATTACACAACAGGGCCCCTGTTTGCTGCTTGTTTTGGCGACTTTTACCGAGAATTTCACTTAATTGCCCGTTTTCATCTTGAAGTGCGTGGTTTGAAGTTGTGCCGCATATCCGGCTAGGCGATTGTCCTTTTTTATTGCAACTTTTGTCAAAAATACCAACCAGCCCGCATGCCGCACCCAGGCGGCCGTATTGTTTGATATCCTGTCGAAGTTAATGACATATTCGCCGAATGGGAGAGCTTGTTCAAAATTACAGCTTTTAACGAAGATCGGCCTGTCCAGACGCTGATTGGTTCAGCTTTGCCTCAACATGGAATTCACCCGAACCGCAGCTACGCTCCTCGCCGGTTCGGTGCGCCCCTGCGCCATCGCTCGGGATCCTGGTGAGAAATGCGGGCTAGCTGCTGGTGATTGTCAATCGGGCTCTGGTACGGGAGGTCCTGCAGACCAGCGTTGCGGTCACATTCGTCATCCTGAGTATCTTCGTCGTGGTCCGTTCGCTCGGATTCCTGCAGCAGGCGGTGAGGGGCGACGTGCCCGTGGAAGCCATTCTGACGCTGGTCGTGCTCAAGACGGTCGGATACCTGGACGTCATTATTCCGCTCATGATGTACATTGCCATACTCATGGTCCTCGGCAGATGGAACCGGGATAACGAGATGGTCGTCCTGGCGGCGAGCGGAATCAGTCCGGTCGATTTTCTCAAGCCGCTATCCGTACTGGTCGTTATTGTTGGCGGATTGGTTGCGCTTTTCTCGTTCTGGCTGACGCCCCTGGCCATCAAAAAGGGATTCGATGTTGAACAGGAATATCGTAACCGCAGTGAAGTTACCGGGGTCATCCCCGGGACTTTCATGGAAACCAAGAAAGGGCGCGGGGTTTATTTCGTCGAGGCGTTCGATCGCGAAGCGGATCGGTACGAAAACGTCTTCGTATACAAGTCTTCGTTTAGCAAGGAAGGGATCGTTGTATCCAAATATGCATTTCAACGTGAAGATGAACTTACCAACGACCGCTTTCTTGTACTCAAGAACGGTACGCGATATGAAGGAAATCCTGGCCAGCCGGACTACCGGATCGTGGATTTCGAGACCTACGCACTGCGCATCGAACCCAAGTCCCATCTCTCGTTGTTGCCTCCGGTAAAGGGGCGCCCCACGGCCGTGATTTTCCGCGATACCCATCCTGCCCTGATCAGTGAGTGGCACTGGCGCATAGCGAAGGTCATTATGGTGCCGATTCTTGCGGTGTTCGCGCTGTCACTAAGCTTTGTCAATCCCCGCCAGGGCCGCCTGCCCAGTATGATCCTGGCGTTTATGGCCTACTTTCTTTACACGAATTTTCTGGGATTCTCGGTCGCGATGCTGAGCAAGAGCCGGTTCGACCCCAATGTGGGGCTTTGGTGGGTGCACGCGATATTCCTGTTCCTGGCGTCTGTGTTCCTTTATCGCAGGCAGAAAAATGCGCCTCTTTTGACGTTGCCCCGAATAAGGTGGCGCCGCACCCGGGCCAAATCCAGCGGCACCTGACGATGCGAATTCTGGATAACTATATTGCCAAACACATTCTGTATCAGGTGTTGATCGCCGTGTCGGTGCTGGTAGGATTGTTTACGTTCCTTACCTTCATCGATCAGTTATCGGACATCGGTACCGGAGCATACGGTGTGCTGGATGCGGTTCGTTTCGTGATCCTGTCTACGCCCAGGATTCTCTACGAAATCTTTCCGATGTCGGCCCTTTTGGGTTCAATTCTTGGCATGTCTTCGCTTGCCGTGGACTCGGAACTGGTGGTGATCCGCGCAGCTGGCGTATCCGTAGCGCGGCTCACCGGCTCGGTGCTCAAAGTGGGCGCTTTCCTGGCGCTGGCCGCTGTGTTGCTCGGAGAGGTTGTGACTCCGTATTCGGAAACCATGGCACAGCGGGGCAGAGCGCAGGCTCTGCAGGAGAACATCAATCAGCAGTCCGATTTCGGCTTATGGATGCGTGATAATAAATCCTATGTAAACGTCGGAGAGGTTTTGCCGGATCTGTCACTGCTCGACGTGAGGGTGTTCGAATTCGATGATGACGGCCGGCTGCGCTCCCTGGTATTCGCGAACAAGGGAAACTATGTGGAAGAAGCGCAGCGTTGGCGTCTGCAAGGCATTGTACAGACACTGATCAACAAGGAAAGTGCTCGATCCCAGAACGCGCGTGCAGCATACTGGAGTACCGACGTTACGACGGATATTTTGTCGGTATTCCTGATTCGTCCGGATCAACTTTCGGCATACCAGTTGTCTCAGTACATCAACCATCTTCGCGACAACGGCCAGGAAACTGAGGCCTATGAACTGGCTTTCTGGGCAAAGATCGCAACGCCGCTGGCTACCGCGGTGATGGTTATTCTGGCGATCCCATTCGTGTTCAGAAGCGTTCGAAGCGGAGGCTATGGCGGCAGTCTGTTCGCCGGCATTATGCTGGGCCTCGCGTTCTTCGTAATGGACAAGGGTTTTGGGTTGATCGTTCAAATCTTCGACATTTCTCCATTTTTGGGCGCATTTCTCCCGACCATGCTATTCGCGATGCTGGGTGTATTCTTCATCCGGCGCGTCCACTAAAAGAGTCTGTTTGAACTCATTTTTCGAAGCTAAATTTTTGGGGATTTGGTTAGACGTATCAGTCTTGTGCCGGACAAATGGTCATGCCAAGCGAGCTTTTGGCGGTCGATCAGCACCCACCAAAAACCCAGACCCAGCGCAGCCCAGGACAGTATTGCACCAAAAAACCGGATGACGGCGGAGCGCCAGGTAATAGACGCGCCGTCCGCGCCGACGACTCTAAGTTGCCATGCACGCATTCCGAGCGTCTGGCCGCCGTGAGTCCAGAACCAGCCGAAAAAAACCAGGCATGTCGACAGCAGGTACACCTGGATCAACGTCTGAACGACCCAGTGCTCCCGCACATGCTCCGAAACAATCGGCAGGGGCAAGCCTGCAAGGAACAGGATGCCCCATAACAGGAGGCAGTCGTAAACGATGGCGGCCATTCGCCGGGGCAGGGATCCTGGTGAGAAATGCGGGCTAGCGTTCATGCCCGGATCAGAAGGCAAGTGTGGCGCAGCGGCGGGCACTGACATCCGGCCGGCTCGTGAGAGTTGTACACATTATTAATGAAATCGTAACAGACAAGCGGGTTTAACACGCAACGCTTAAAATAATTGTGAAGTAAAGTTCATAAGTTTATGATAAATAAACAATTTAAAAGAATGTATACTTTTTAATCAAACGGCGGAACATCAATGATCGCTTAGGGATTGGACCTGTACATTTGTTTTATCAACAGAGTTATCCACAGACCGTGTGGATAAGAAGTGGATAAGAAATGGATAGCGTCTGGCGAATTTCATTACAATCACCCACAGCGTCCATCTGAGACAATACGAATCCATGACATCGCAAGCAGAGTATCAAACAACCATTCCCGCACCGTCCGCCGAAAGTTCAATCCCCTGGGACGATCCCTTTCTACTCGACCAGCAGCTCAGTGAAGAGGAGCGGCTTGTCGTCGATAGCGCGCGCGTCTACAGCCAGGAGCAGCTTCTGCCCCGGGTTAGGGAAGCTTACAGGCTTGAGCGATTCGATACCCAGATCATGTCGGAAATGGGGCAGTTGGGATTTCTGGGCGCCAGTCTGCCCGAGCCCTGGGGCAGCGGCGCCAGTTATGTTTCCTATGGCCTGATTGCCCGGGAAGTGGAGCGTGTGGATTCCGGCTACCGGTCGGCAATGAGCGTGCAGTCCAGCCTGGTGATGTATCCCATTTATGCTTACGGAAGCGATGCTCAGCGCAACAAGTACCTGCCCGGGCTGGCCAGTGGAGAAAAGATCGGGTGCTTTGGATTGACGGAACCCGACCATGGATCCGATCCGGGCGGCATGATTTCGAGGGCACGGCCGGTTGACGGTGGTTATTCACTGTCAGGCAGCAAGATGTGGATTACCAACGCCCCCGTTGCGGCTGTCATGGTAGTGTGGGCGAAAGACGAGGAGGGCGTTATCCGGGGTTTTCTGCTGGACAAAGACATGACGGGGCTGTCGACCTCGACTATCGAAGGCAAATTTTCGTTACGATCATCCGTGACCGGCAGTATTTCCATGGATGAGGTATTCGTCCCGCATGAAAACGTCCTGCCCGGCGGGAAAGGACTGAAAGGCCCGTTTGGATGTCTGAACCGCGCCCGCTTCGGCATTGCCTGGGGCTCCCTGGGCGCCGCAGAATTCTGCTGGCACGCCGCGCGCCAGTATACGCTGGACAGGAAACAGTTTGGACGCCCGCTGGCAGCCAATCAACTGATTCAGAAAAAACTGGCCGACATGCAAACGGAAATCTCGCTGGGCCTTCAGGGCGTGCTGCGACTGGGCCGCATGATCGACAACGGTCAGGGGGCCCCGGAACTGATTTCTCTCATGAAGCGCAACAATTGCGGGAAAGCGCTGGATATTGCGAGAATGGCGCGGGACATGCACGGCGGGAATGGAATATCGGATGAGTACCACGTTATCCGTCACGTAATGAATCTAGAAACGGTAAATACTTACGAAGGGACCCACGATATTCACGCATTGATCCTGGGCCGCGCCCAGACCGGAATTCAGGCGTTCACGTCTTAGCCCGTCATTGCGAGCTCAACGCATCGAACAGCAGCATCAATGCCGGGTGTTGTTCGGGAAATCGCCACTGCCGTTGCGGCGCCGAGTCCGGTTCGAACCAGATGACTTCGGAAATCTCGGCTATACCCGACGCGGGAACGTCAACGGGGTCAGAAGTTGGAATGTAATCGGCTAGGCTGCAACGGAACAGTCTGAAGCCGTCGTCGAACTCCTCGAGCATTTCGTGCACCCTGACTTCGAGTCCGGTTTCTTCCAGCGTCTCCCGGTAGGCGGTGCATCGGGCTGATTCTAATCCGTCGGAATAACCTGCCGGTATTCCAAGTTTGCCGCTGAACTTGTGACGGACCACCAGCATTTTGCCTTCACTCCGGACCAGGCAACCGGCGGCAAAAGCGCTGCTGTGCGTATCTTCGGCGGTCTCGTATGGGCATGCGTCGAGGTCCGCAGACAGCGTTCCCGCCAATAAAAAACAGGCGAGGAACTTATAGCGAATTGCGGTTTCTACCCAACCGCACGTTGCCGACATCCGGATCCATACAATCTGAGGAAAATACCCGATCGCATCTTCGGATCGAAGTAGGTTGATTTGGGCGGCATGACCTCGTCCAGGTCCGCGACCTGCATGAGTTCCTCCACGGATGTTGGATAGCAGGCGAATGCTACCGCCCAACCGTTTCGGCAACGCCTTTCCAGTCCTTCCATACCGGTATCGCCGGCGACATAGTCCAGGCGCGGGTCCGAACGCGCATCGTGTATCCCCAGCACACGTGAAAGTATGAAGTTCTGCACAACGCTTACATCCAGCGCCTCTACCGGATTAATTTCGAGCCCGCCCGCAGATTTCAGCGTCAGCGAGTACCATTCGCCTTCGAGGCACATGCCAAAATCATGTAGTTTGGTCGGTTCGGCCTCAACCGCATCGCATGACCTGACCAGAAATGAATCCGAGAGTGCCGACAGGAATTGTTCTGTCGTCATGCCGTTGAGGTCCTTTACGCACCGGTTGTAGGGCAGTATCCGAAGCTGGTCCGATTGAAACAGCGCAACCAGCATGTAGTTGAAATGTTCTTCCTTGCCGTGGTCCGGATATTCGCGACGCCGTTTGGCGGCAAACCGTGAACCGGCGGCGAAACGGTGGTGTCCGTCGGTCAGATAGGTCTGGGATACTCCTGAAAAAAGACCGGTGAACTCCCCGATCAAAGCCTCATCCGCGACCTGCCACAGCGTCTGTTGTACCGCGTCATGCGCACTGAATCGAAATAGCGGCGGGGATTGGCTGACCGATTCAATCAGTTGATCGATTTCCTTGTTTTCGCGGTAGGCAAGGCATACCGGGCTCGATGACGCACCCACGACTTCCAAATAGCCTGCCAACAGATCTTCTTTATCGGAGCGGGTGTTCTCGTGTCTCAGAACTTCGCCATCGTCGTAGTGGTCTATGGGGATCTCGCATATCACCGCGGTCTGCTGATGGTCCCCCACCGCCAGACGATAGATGAAGAGGGAGGGCTGATCCAGCTTGTCGAAATCGCCCTGGGCCAGCATTTTTTTGATGTGCGCCGCGTTGATCCGCAGTACTTCAGCCTGGGTGGGTCGTTCGCCTTCCGGGTACTCGTCCGCCGATCGCATGGCGTTGATGTAGTTGTCAGGGTGTGCGAGGCAGAAGGCGTGGCGTTCCATTGCACTCAAGGAATCATACGCGGGCGATACCACCTTCTCCAGTCGATTCGAATTGACGAGGTAGCCGTCGAACGCCCTGATCGTGGTCATGGAAGGGGCTTACGATGTTTCAGCCGTTTGCACGCTGAAACTCCGCCATGAAGTCGGCGAGCGCCTTGACGCTGCTTGTCGGCATGGCGTTGTAGATGCTGGCACGGCAACCGCCGACGCTCCTGTGGCCCTTCAGATTCACCAGATTTTCACCGTGGCTGTCAGTGAGAAACTTCTTTTCCAGGTCTTCGGTCGGAAGTCGGAATACAACGTTCATGTGTGATCTGCATGCCCTGTCGACGGGGCTCGTATAGTAGCCGTCGCTGGCGTCAATGGTGTCATACAACAATGCGGCCTTTTCCGCCGCCTCCCGCTCGATGGCCGGCAGGCCGCCCTTGTCTTTCATCCAGCCGAGCACTTTGCCAACGAGGTAGATGGTAAACATGGGTGGGGTGTTGAAAAGCGAATCCTTGTCATGATGGACGTCGTAGCGAAGGTAGCGGGCGATATTCCTGCTGGTGTTTTCCAGGATGGATTTACGAACGAATACGATGGCCATTCCCGCCGGCCCCAGGTTTTTCTGCACACCGCCGTACACGAGGTCGAATTTTTCCCAGGGTATTGCTCTGGACAGGTAGTCCGAAGACATATCCGCCACCAGGGGGGCATCGACTTCCGGCCAGTCAGCCATGCGTATGCCGCCGATGGTTTCATTGGACGTGACGTGCAGATAACGCGTATTCTGCTCGACGTTCAGCTCAGCGGTGTGCGGCATCCGGGTGTAGCCGGTTTCGTCACCGTCCCACGCTACGTAGATGTCACCGTGGGGCTTTGCATCGGTAATCGCCCCCTTGCCCCAGGTCCCGGAGTTGATGTATCCGGCACGCTGAGCATTTGCGAGCAGGTTCATCGGGACCATGGCGAACTGCAGCGTCGCGCCTCCCTGGATGAACATGACGCCGAATTCATCAGGGGCACCGGACACCTCCAGAGCCAGCCGCATCGCATTCTGATGAACTTCATCGTAGGCCCTGGCCCGATGGCTCATCTCAATCAGAGACATACCTTCGTCGTTGAAGTTTACGAATTCGTCCCGCACCTCCTCTAGCACCGGCAAGGGCAGGGTGCAGGGACCTGCGCAGAAATTATGAACGCGATCAGGCATATTGTTCTCTCAAAGTTAGTCTAGTTGAAATTTCAGGTCTTCATATTAACGCAATGCATGACGCGGCCGCGGCTGAAGGCTTCGACGATGTCGACCACGCCCTGGGCCACGGCGGCTTGTGCCTGTTCCGTGGAGGCGCCGATGTGGTGGGTGCCGTAAACATTCGGATGGCGTGCCAGGGCCGAATCGAACATACCTTGCGCGAACGACGGTTCGTCCGAGTATACGTCCAGCCCGGCCCGGATGCCTTTGGCGTCCATTGCCTCGATAAGGGCCTGTTCGTCGATGAGATCGCCCCGGGAAGTGTTCAGTAGAATGGCCCCCGGCTTCATCGCGGCGAGCAGCTTGGCGCCGACCAGTTTCTTGGTGTCCTCAGAAGCGGGCGTGTGGAACGAAAGTATTTCACAGACTCCGGCCAGTTCAAACAGGTTCTCCAATTCCACCGCATTGAGATCCGTGAGTCTGCTGGATACTTCGGGCGAACGCTCGGGCTTGCGGACTATATGCAGCTTCATGCCGAACGCATACGCGCGTTCCGCCAACGCCATGCCTATGGCACCCAGTCCCACCACCCCGATAGAGCTGCCAAACAGCCCCCTGGCTTCCGAGAACTGTTTCTTGTTCCATTTGCCCTGCCTGAGTTGCACGACGTTGTCCGGGATGCGCCGGTCGATGGAAATCAGCAATCCCATCGCGAGTTCGGCCACGGCAATGGCGTTTCTGCCCGGCACGTTGCATACAGGGATGTTCATCTCGCTGGCGCATTTCTTGTCGATCGTGTTGGTGCCTGCGCCCGCACGGATAACCATTTTCAAACCGGCGGCGGACTCCAGGGTATCGGCGGCGACGCGGGTGCTGCGTACCACCAGTATTTCGCTGTCGCCGACCGCAGTAGGCAACTCCTCCGCCTTTAAATCCGGGTTCACGGAGCAATCGTGTCCCATTTGCTTGAGTTTCTCGGCAAATGAGGGGGGAAACTTGTCGGCGAATAGAATTTTCATTATCTCGGGTCGTTCCAGCGCGTAAGGGTGTGTCCAGGATAAAGGGGACGCAGACGAATGTATTGGTCATGGCAGATTCAGGCGAGCCGACAAGCGCCACCTATGGTTCATCGAACGACTCCGGGGTTGCCGCGGATGCCCCCTGGTAAGCGGATCCAGCCCGGCCGCGCTGGTGAAGGCCGCGGGGTATATTGCAAGTCAGTTGCGCAATGGGCCGCCACGGTCCAGCATGTGCACAATGCGGGCGCGTGTTGCATCGGTTCTGGCAAGTGTCACGAAGGACTGACGTTCGGCCGCGTACAGCTCATCCTCACTAACGCCGTCACGGGCCTCGGTTTCCCCTCCCGTCACGATGTGGGCGAGCTCGGTGCCGACGGTGACATCGTGGGCCATAAGCTGTCCCGCGTCATGATTTTTCTCAAGGTGTCGGCGCATTTCGTTGAATGGCGTCGCGCCGCACCAGTGGAAAACCGGCGGCGTGGGCGGCATGTAACTCTCGGACAATTCGTCGATTACCTCGCACGCGGAGGAGAGGAGGCGATCGCGATTCATGACCTGACGATCCAGCGCCAGACGAAAATAGGCGAGCTCCGCCGCCTGCTGCGGCGACGTTCCGGTTTTTCCACAGCCGATGTTCATGAACGTCCGGTGGGCGGCGTGCTCCCAGTCGTCCAGTATTTGATGCCATCGATGCAGCGTATCCTTCACCCCGCCGCCTCCTGGAATGACGCCAACCATACATTCCACCAGGCCGAGTACGATGTTGGTATGTGCCACGAGGACGTCGCAGTGCGCGGTGACCTCGTATCCGCCGCCGATGGTGAGGCCCGAAGGCGCGGCCACGACGGGTACCGGACAATACTTCAGTGCCCTGACCGAGTGCTGGAAATCTTTTAGAAAATCATCTATGCCGTCCCAGTCACTGCGCTCGATCATTTCCCGGAACCTGTTCAGGTTGACGCCCGCGGAAAAGTGCGGGCCGTCGTTGTGCACGACAATACCGCGTAACTCCCTGCCCGCACGCGCGGCTGCATCCGCCACAATCTCCATGCAGCCCTCATCCAGCGCGTTGGCCTTAGTGTGAAACTCGACCACACCGATGTCGTTTTCCAGCCGGAACAGGCTGGCCGACTGATTCTCGCTCAGCGCTTGCAATGTGCATCGCGCCTCGTTGAATCTGATGATTCCCGGGGCGCGTGTAAGCGGTCTGTAGTGTCCGTCGACATGCCTCGTTTCCAGCCGGTTTTGCTCGACCCGGTAGCAGGTCAGTCCGTCGGCTTCCGTAAGATAAGTTGGTCTGGGAATGCCTTCTTCATCGAGCATGCTGATGAATCCTGACGTGCCGATCGCGTCGATAAGTTCGAAAGGTCCGTGGATCCAGTTGTAGCCAAGTTTCATCGCATCATCGACTGGCGCGGGGTTGTCCGCTACCTCGGGTAACAGACCCGCCGCGTAGGCCAGTACACGGGCGAGAACCCGGCGGCAAAACCGGTGCTGCGGCGTGTCGCCATCGATCAGCACATTGACGCCGTTCTCCTCGCCGGCTTCCGCCAGCGCGGGCGCCGTCCCGCGCGTCGCGCACCACTCGCCGGTGGATAAATCCACCGCTTCTCTTTGTCCGTCCCGTGTGCGGTAGAATCCACCCCGGCCCTTGAGCCCCGTGTAACCTTCCTCGATGAGCCTGTTGATCAGCGAGTTGGGTTCGCTTACGCGATGAAACGCGTCGCCTTCGGGGAGTATGCTCTTGAGGCTCTTCACAACATCGACCATCAAATCGAGACCGATCAGGTCGTACAGACCAAATACACCGGTTTTAGGAATACCCATGGGGCGCCCCATCAGCGCATCTGCATCTTCTACGCCGAGTCCGCAGCGGATTGCCTCGTCGATTCCGACCTGAAGTGCGAACACGCCCACGCGATTGGCCAGAAATCCGGGCGTGTCGCGACAATCGACGATGCCCTTGCCCATTTTTTCATCATTGAACCGCCTCAGTAAGTCCATAACCTGTTCAGCGGTTTCGTCCCCTTGGACGAGTTCAAGGAGCCGCATGTACCGAACGGGATTGAAAAAATGGGTGATGGCAAAGTGGTTTCGAAAATCCGCCGGCATGCCTTCCACCAGCAGTGACATCGGAATCGTGGATGTGTTCGAAGAAACGATCGCGCCCCGTTTGCGATACTTGTCGATATCGTGATACAGCTCTTTTTTCAATTCGAGGCGCTCGACAATGGCTTCGACGATCCAGTCGCAATCGGCGATCGCAGGAAGATCGTCTTCGATGTTGCCCGCAGCGATGTTTTCCAATACATCTCGATGCACGATCAACGGCGGGTTGCTTTTTCTCAAACGCTCGACAGCGCGCTCTGCGATGGCATTGGCATGAACGCCGCTTGCCTTGATATCGAGCAGCAGTACTTCGATTCCTGCGTTGGCCAGCTGCGCGGCAATGCCGGAACCCATGGTGCCGGAGCCTATGACGGCGACCTTGGAAATCATGTGGTTACCCCGCAGATTGATTGCGTCGGGCCCGCTGTGTATCACAATCCGGACATTTTGACCAGAAATCCAACGGGCAGGCGCTTCCTTGCGTCAGCGTCTGGTGGTTTTCCTCCGCCTCCGACCTCATAGGGACTCTTGTTTGACAAACACGGCGCTGCGTATGGGAACTGTCAGCTCGATGAGCTCGTTTTCCTGGGACAGCGCATAGGCGTTCAGAACGGCATCGGGTGTGATTCGGATCAGATCTTCGTACTTCCGGTTTGCCGTTCGATCGAAAGTCAGAGCTGTCCCGAGCTGCGCCTCCAGACGAAATCCGTGTTGCTGAATTGCCTGAATCAGATCGGCGGATCGCAGCATTTCGACGTGACCGTCCGGTTTCAATTTCTGGAACGCGTTAATGAAATCGACGTTGTCGCGGTCTTCGCGGACAGCGTCGGCAAGCACGAATTGACAGCCGGGGCGGAGCACCCTGCGGATCTCCGACAGCGTGATGTCGGGCCGCGGAAAATGGTGGAATGCGTAGCGGCTTGCCACGCCGTCGAACCGCTCGTCAGGGAACGGGAGCGTCACCGGTCACGAATGATTGGGGAGCATGACTGGCAACTGCCATTGCCACGTATCCGTTCCCCGTTCCGAGGTCCAGCACGCGGCGCGGCGCGCCGGTACACAGCTTGGACACCATCCAGGCCAACTGCCCGGCATCGGAATGGGTTTTGCCGTAATGCCCGGTATGCAGCTCGGCCTCGAACGAGCGAGCGGCCTGATCGATCAGGCGCCGCGAAGCGTCACCGCCCGGCAGGCCGCGTTTATACATGCAAATTAGGCCGAGCAGGATTACCGGACAGGTATTCCACGATCCCCGGCAGCGTAATCTTCGCATTTTCGAGATAGCTGGCCATCGCTGCGTCCTCCAGGAAATGCTTTTCAATGATATCCGATTCGGGCGAATTGCGAATGGGATACAATCCGGACAATGCTGCATTTCGATAATCTTGTCCTGCGCCGTGGTGCCAGGGTGCTGTTTTCCGGGGCGAACGTAAAAATCCATCCTGGGCAGAAAGTCGGCGTTACCGGGGTGAACGGCAGCGGCAAGTCCAGCCTGTTTTCGCTTATCCTCGAGGAGCTGCAGCCGGACGCGGGTGAATGCCATGTCCCGGCGGACTGGACCATCGCGCATGTCGAACAGGAGGCCGCGTCGACGGAGCGCTCCGCGATCGACTACGTGCTCGATGGCGATAAACGGCTTCGAACAGTCGAATCCGAGCTGGTGATCGCGCAGCAACAGGACGATGGAGTAAAAGTTTCTGAACTTCACTCACGGATGGATGCGATAGGAGGCTACGCCGCGAGAAGCCGGGGGGCGCAGCTTTTGGATGGTCTGGGTTTTGTTCCCAGTCAGATCGAAGAACCCGTTTCGACGTTTTCGGGCGGCTGGCGCATGCGCTTGAACCTCGGCCGTGCGCTGATGTGCCAGTCGGACCTTTTGTTGCTCGACGAGCCCACGAATCACCTTGATCTGGATGCCATAGTGTGGCTGGAGCAGTGGCTGCGTTCTTATTCCGGTGCCCTGATGATGGTTTCCCACGATCGAGATTTTCTTGATCGTACCGTGGATCATATCCTGCATATCGAATTGGAAAAGATCAGTTTGTTCAGGGGCAACTATGCGGCCTTCGAAAAGCGTCGTCTAGAGCAGTTGTCCCACGAGCGTTCCCGGTTTCTGCGACAGCAGCGGGAGGTCAAATATATTCAGTCGTTCGTAGATCGTTTCAGGTACAAGGCAACCAAGGCCAGGCAGGCCCAGAGCCGCCTGAAGGCACTGGAGAGAATGACTCTCATCGTACCTGCCCACGTCGATTCAGAGTTTCGATTCTCTATGCGGCCTCCGGAAAAACTGCCTGCAACGCTGGTAAAACTCGACAATTGCTCTGCGGGATACGATGGATCCACTGTGGTGTCAAACGTGAAGCTGCGTCTGGTGCCGGGAGACCGGGTTGGGTTGCTGGGAAGCAACGGGGCGGGGAAGTCGACATTGATCAAATTGCTGGCAGGAGAGCTGAAGCCGCTGACGGGTGAACGCCACACGGACAGGGATGTCAATATCGGATACTTTGCCCAACGGCAACTCGATCAACTTAGCCCGGAGTGGTCTTCCATACAGCACATGAGGCAGATTGAACCGGCGGCGGGAGAACAGAATTTGCGTGACCATCTCGGCGAATTCGGTTTTTCGAATGGACAAGCTTTGGCACCGGTATCACAGTTTTCCGGAGGTGAGAAATCCCGTCTCGTACTCGCTATGATCGTTTACCGAAAACCTAACCTGCTGCTGCTCGATGAGCCCACGAACCATCTGGATATCGAAATGCGTCAGGCTCTGGCTTATGCACTGCAGGATTTTTCGGGTGCCATGGTGTTGGTATCCCACGACCGACATCTACTGAGAGTAAGCTGCGACGATCTGCTGCTGGTAGATCGGGGCCGTGTAGAGCGCTACGAGCAGAGCCTGGATGACTACGCGAATTGGCTGGGGCGAAGAAAACAGTTGTTGAAGGGGTCGGACGACAGCGGCCGAGCCGGCAAAATGGAGATATGCACGGATCGAAGGCTAACAAGGCGCCGCGGGGCGGAGCTGCGGAAGCGGCTGCAGCCGCTGACCCATTCGATCAGAAAGGCCGAGGCCGATATCGGGCGTCTCACCGACGAGAAGCGAAAAATAGAGAGCGAACTGACCGACAACACACTCTATGAAGAAAACCACAAGCCACGACTTAAGGAGCTGCTGCTGAGAAAGGCCGGGATCGACAGGTCACTGGATGAGGCGGAGGCCGAATGGCTGACCGCCAGCGAGAAGGCCGAAAAACTTAGCAATACCTGATTAGCATCAGCCGCTGATGTAATGTTCGAGTTGTTTGATCAGTTCCCTCTGTTCGACGATGATGACCTTGACCAGATCACCGATAGAGATTATGCCGATAACTCGATCTTGATCGACCACCGGTAGGTGGCGAAAATAGCTCTCGGTCATGATGCCCATGCACTCCTCGATGCTCTGATCGGGGGTGGCGTGGATGACGTTTTCGGTCATGATATCAGCCACTGAGGTATCCCCGGACGATCTGCCTTCCAGTACGATCTTGCGCGCGTAGTCACGTTCAGAGAAAATCCCTACCAGTTTGTCTCCGTCCATTACCAGTAATGCTCCGACACCCTTGGCCGCCATCATCTTTACCGCGTCCAGGACCAGGTCGGTCGGCTTCACCGACCAGACCTCGTTACCTTTTGTTTTCAGTAGCTGGGCTATTTTAGTCATTATCGTTCTCCCGCATTTGACGAAGTGAATTTCCGCTGGGTCATTATTTTACCACCACGCACGGACAGCTCGCCTGCTCGACTACTTTATGCGATACGCTGCCAAGCAGAAGCGACTTAAGATCTCCAACACCGCGGCTGCCGATTACGATAAGGTCGGCGCGCTCTTCTTCCGCGCTCTGAAGAATGGCTTTCGCGGGATCCTCGTCGACTACCCTAAGCTCGATCTCGCCGACACCGGTGATACTATCCTCAGCGCTCTTCAGTAACAGACGTCCGAATTCTTCCAGCGTTTCGTTGGGAAGCACTTCCATGGGTGCCGCGACCCCGGCGACCGTTGCGATGGGGATGGTTTCCACATTTGCAAGATCATCCTTGACCTGCTCCAGGAAACCCTTTTCTTCCGCAATTTCCTGCATGATGGCGACAGATGTTCCGCGCAGGAGAGCGTGAACCAGCACGAGTTTGGCATCGTACTTTTTTGCAATGTCCGATGCAAAGCGCAGCGCATTGTCCGAATGTTCAGTGCCGTCAATCGGAGCGATTATCGTGCTTACCATAGGAGCTCCTCAGGTTACTCATTTGTCGGGGGGCAGTTTAACACTCCGGCGCTTATTTTTCCCGGTCTGCGTTGCAATTCGACCCGCGTCACGGGATTTTGCGGCTGACCCGCACGGCCGCCCCGGTGGGGCGTGAAGGTTAAACAAAATACTCAACGTGCGCGCTCAACATGTTGATATTTATTTGTTTGCACAATGTGCCGTCTGTATCATCGCCCGATTCCCCGGGCTCGATATTTAAATGACAACCAACCGATTCAATATCGTTGTGATCAAGGGTGACGGGATTGGCGTGGACGTCACGAACGCCGCACTGGAGGTGCTCGAAGCCGCTTGCCGTCGCAGACGCGGCTTTGCATTGGTGTATTCGGAATTGTCGGGAGGGGCGGCTTACTACCGTGAAACAGGCCTCGAAATGGCACCCGGTGCGGAGAAAAAGGCCGAAGCGGCGGACGCGATTTTTCTCGGGGCCATCGGACTACCGAGCGTACGCCATGCCAACGGAACCGAGGTCTCTCCCCATCTGAGGTTGAGGGAGATATTTCAACTCTACGCCGGGATCAGGCCGGTTAAGGCTTATCCAAACGCCCCGAAAATGCTGGCCGACGACAGAGCGTCAGAAATCGATCTGGTGGTGCTTCGCGAGTCCACGGAGGGGCTGTTTTACTCGGCGGCGATACATAATCGTTCCGTCGTCATTGGCGATGAGGAAGTTCGGGAAACCCTGAAAATATCCCGCGCCACGACGGAGAGACTGCATGAATTCGGCTTCAGACTGGCGCAAAAACGAAGGCAAAGGGGTGGAAAAGGAAAAGTCACCTGTGTGGACAAGGCCAACGTGTTCCAGTCGATGGCGTTTTTCAGAAAGATATTCCACGAGCGCGCTCGGTTCTATCCGGACATAGAAACTTCCTGCAACTATGTCGACGCGCAGGCGCTCGATCTCATCAGGCGGCCCTGGGAATTTGATGTGCTGGTCATGGAAAACATGTTCGGCGATATCATCTCTGATCTGGCAGGGGGCCTGGTCGGGGGAATGGGAATCGCCTGTTGCGCCGAGATTGGAGATGATCACGGCCTGTTTCAACCGGCCCATGGCAGCGCACCGGATATCATGGGGCAGGACAAGGCCAATCCACTGGCGGCAATATTGAGTGGTTCGATGATGCTCGACTATCTACACGACAGATCGGGAGTCGAGGCGCTGGCCGACGCGGCGTTGTCGATAGAGGCGGCGGTGCAAAGAGGTTTTAGCGAAAAAAGAATTCGACCTGTCGAATACGGCGGGGACCAGGGTACGGTGGCTGTCACGAAAGCCATCGTGGATTTGATCGGCCGGAGTGATGGATAGTATAAAGCGTCAATTGTTTACAGGACATAGAGGCATGCACAAGAGGAAAATAGGGCCCTTCGAGGTTTCCGCAATCGGCCTGGGTTGTATGAACGTTTCAATGGGGTACGGACCGGCTGACGATGGCGAATCAGGACGCCTGCTGCTGCAAGCCCTGGATGCCGGTTACACATTTCTGGATACCGCCGCGATGTATGGCATGGGTCACAGTGAGGAACTGATCGGTCGGACGCTGGCTCATCGCAGGAGTGATTTCACGCTTGCCAGCAAATGTGGAATCTTCAAGGGCGCCAGCGGTAGAACGGAAACGGACGGTAGACCGGTGGTGTTGAAAAAGACCTGCGAAGACAGTCTGCGGCGTCTTCGAACGGATGTCATCGACCTGTATTATCTGCACAGAATTGATGTCAATGTGCCGGTAGAGGACAGTATCGGCGCGCTGTCGGAACTTGTAGCGGCGGGGAAAATTCGAACCATCGGTTTGTCGGAAGTATCGACCACCAGCCTGCGACGGGCCCATGCGGTGCATCCAATCACCGCACTCCAATCGGAGTATTCGCTGTGGGTGCGTACCCCCGAGCGGCGGATTCTCGAGGCTTGCAGCGAGCTTAGTGTGACGTTCGTTCCGTTTTCACCGCTGGCGCGTGCGTTTCTGACCGGGAAATGTCACGATGTTTCCGAGCTGGCAACGGACGACATTCGCGCTACCATCGCCAGGCCCCGCTTCGAGCCAGACAATTTTAAAAAAAACGTCAAGCTGCTGATTCCATTCGCCAAGGTTGCCGAGGAACATGATTGCACCATGGCCCAGCTTGCCCTGGCCTGGCTCCTTGCGCGCGCTGACCGAACGATGATACCGATTCCCGGAACCCGGAGCATCGATCACATGAAAGAGAATGCCGCCGCCGGAGATATAGCACTCGACGACACCACCGTGACAGCTCTTGACGCGATGATCAACGAGAACACGGTTTCCGGGGATCGTTACATCGAACGGATCATGACCACGATCGATTCGGAAAAAGACTGACCGGGCAAACCCGCCTGTCGGGGATTAGCCCTGACGCCTGTCCATATCCAGTATGGCGTGCAGCAAGACGTTGCAGCCAGCTTCAAGCTCCTCCGGTTTGGCGTTTTCCGTTTCGAGGATCGGGCCCTACTCGATATGCACATCAAATGCCGCCTCGACGGGTTTGACCTTCGCGGCAACATCTCCTTTGTACCCGATGCGCTGCGACTCCTCTCCAATGGTTTTGCTCGACTTGTCCGATGTCAATCGGCGTCGCGGCGCAGAGGCTGACACATGCAGTGCACGCCACCGCCCGCCCAGGTAAACATGGTCATGTCGGGATCATAGACCTCGAGGCCGATTGCACGCATCTTCTGGTTGAGGTCCTTCGCAGCCAGCGTGGACAGTACTTTATCGTTGCCCAGCGCAACGACATTGCAGCCCAGCGCCATCGTCTCCTCGAATGTGGCCGGCACGATCTCGATGTTTTTCTCCCTTAGCCAACTGACGATGTCCTCCTCCGTGGTCTCCAGGCACACCGCCGCGCAATCCGTTGTCAGCATGCACACCATTAGGTCGATGTGGACGTAGAAAGGGTCGATAGGGGCGAATTTGATCTCCCACCCTTCGCCGGTGAACCAGCTTGCCACCTGTTCGGCGGCTGCTTTCTCGGAGCGGTGGTCCGTGTAGCCCACCAGGGCTACACCGGGCTTGATCATATTGAAGTCGCCGCCCTCGAAACTGCCCATCGACACCATGTCGTAGATCGGGATTTCGTTTTCCAGGTAAAACCGCAGGGCCGGTGCGTACTCTCCGCGACGCCGGGGATTTGCCATTTGACATATGACCGCACCGTAGGGGGTCATGAAAGAAGAGTCGCGCGCGTACACCTGCATCGGCGTTCCCTCGTCAACGGGCAGGAAATGGCAGTTGACCCCGGCATCTTCATAGGCGTCGACCATCTCGGTATGCTGTCGCTCGGTCAGCGCCTGGTCGAATACGCGCCCCTTGCGAAGGGAATCCCGCACCAGGGAGCTGTATTCAGCGTTTTCCTCGCCGAGCCAGCGAAAGCCTTCAACGGGTCCCAGAAGTACGTCGCGCAGCGGACCGGCCTCGGATTTCAGATACCAGTTCGTCATCTCCTCCGTCCCGCCTCCGATCGCTCTGGCTCTCAGCGGATGCTGCCCCAGGGCTGAATCAACGTTTGTATCCATCATGCGTCTCCAAACAGGTCGAAAAAGAAGGCATCAACCAGCCCGCATCTTGCACCGCGGCGGCCGGGCTGCTGCATGCCGGCATTCTAGCAAATACGCGGAGTACGGGGACCCGGCTTAGGGGATCTGCCGCAGCCGTTCGCTGAGAATTTTACCGGCGACCGCGTTTCCGGCGTGGTTCCAGTGGTTGTCCAGAGGTCTGCAGTCCGTGTGCTCAACGGCATCCAGAGATTCGTAGAATGCCGGGAGATACAGGGCGCCATTGCCGGTAAATATTTCCTCATACTCGTTGTCGAACTTCGGTCCGATCGAAAAGCCGATGAACGTGGTATCGGGGTACGTCTTTACCGCCCGTTTTATTAGAATGTCCAGAACAGCAAGGCCGCGGGCGTCTAATTTTTCCCGGGAGCCCTCATCCATGCTGCCAAGGGAGTCCAGCCACCGGATCAATCCAAGATCGTACCGCGAATCCAATATCAGCAGTTTTTCGAACAGGAAGGTAAAGCCCTCGCTCCAGTCAAACAGCCAGAAACCGGGATTTTGCAGACGGATCACACCGTCCTCGGGATTCAAGTAGGGCCGTGGCCGCTGATTGTTCCGCACGGAACTGTCGTCGAGTTCAAAAACGTTGTTGCTGATGTCGTTGCCGGTGAGCTGCCACACAACGATGTCGGGTTGGATCTCGTCAAACACGTCCTGCAGCGCCATGTATTCCTGGAGGTTGCCGTATCCACCAACAGCCACCGCGTATACTGCATAGTTCTCCGCTTCGAGTTGCTCGAATACGTCGTAATAGGCCATCCCCGTGGATACCTCGTGAGCATGGGTAAATGAGTCCCCAAGGAAGACAACTTTCTTTGCTCCGTTAGTGCCGGGGTACTTTAATATGAGGTGATGCGGGGCGGCGGCCATTGCGACAGGCTCTCCGCACCGGTTTTTCAGGTGTTTGGACCGCATCCGTGTGTTGAGCGACCATCCAAGCACGCCGTGGGGCATGACCAGGTACCGGTCTTCCCGCGAACCTTTGTCGACGTACACCACGAACCGGAACAGCAGTTCGAACGCGAGCAGAAAGAGAATGAAAGTGACTGTACTGACTGCTGCCGTTCGCATTGGATTCAGTGAAGCATTACCATGTCATCGGATGGAAGGTTTCAGGGCCACGGTGCGAATGAATCGAATGTTACCGATTTTGAAGGATCATTTTAATCGATTAGTATCCGGGCTCTATCATTTAATCTCGCAAGCGTTATGAAATCCTTGAACATCATCGGCTGTGGCAGCGTCGGCAGGACGATGGGCCGGTTGTGGGTGGACCACTCGGTTTTCAGCATTGGGGACGTACTCAATCGGTCGCAGCGGAGTGCCAAGAGCGCAGTGTCCTTTATGGGTGCGGGCCGGCCCAAAGCGAGTCTCGGACAGATGAAGCGGGCCGATGTATTTCTGATCGGCACGCCCGACGATCGGCTCGCGGATTGTTGCCGAGGGCTGGCCGATTCCGGATTGCTGGATCCGGACAATATCGTATTTCACTGCAGCGGAGCGATCCGATCTGCGGCACTCGGATCGGCAAAAGAGCGGGGTGCGTCGATTGCCAGCGTGCACCCGGTGAAGAGCTTTGCAGACCCCGCAATGTGCATTGAAACCTTTGCGGGAACATTCTGCGGGATAGAGGGGGATCCCGACGCGGCCGCGGTGCTCTCTCGTAGTTTCGAAGCGGTTGGCGGCCGGATGTTTTCCATCGATCCGGAGCACAAGGAGATCTACCACGCCGCTTCGGTATTCTCCTGCAACTACCTCACCGCATTGTTGGAAATCGGACTTCAGGCGTATGCACGAGCGGGCATTGCTCGCGAAACCGCGTTTGCCATAGTGGAACCCATCGTTCGAGAGACCATCGACAACGTTCTCAAACTGGACACGACGGACGCGCTCACCGGTCCCATCGCCCGCGGCGATCACAGGACCGTTGCAAAACAAATCGCGGCACTCAATGCATGGGAACCGGACTATTGTGAATTGTACAAACGCCTGGGTGACGTCGCCCTGGTTCTTTCGAGGTCACAGGGTACGGCGTCGGAAGAGTCCCTCGTCGCGCTTTCCCGCCAGTTCGGCAACTGATCCGTGGCCTTCGATCCGGATTCATTGATTCAGGCATTGCGTCACCATGCGCGCACCGATCTGCCCCCGGTGCATCGCTGGCATCCGGATTGTGTTCAGGATATCGATATGCGCATTGGCCGGGACGGCACCTGGTTCCACCAGGGGTCGTCGATCGACAGACCGGAGATGGTAAGGCTTTTTTCTACCCTGCTCCGCCGGGACGACGATGGCTTCTTTCTGATTACGCCCCATGAAAAGATCCTCGTACAGGTAGATCTTGCCCCGTTCATCGCGGTGAAAATGGAGTCGATTGTCGAGACCACGGGTGCTGCAATCGCTTTTCAGACCAATGTCGGTGATGTGGTTGTCGTCGATTCCGACCATCCGCTGTGGGTGGAGGAAGACGACCGGGGCCCGGTTCCGTTGATCCGGATCCGGGACCGTCTGGATGCGCTGCTGGGCCGCAGCGTGTTCTACGAAATTGCGGAGTCCGGTACCACTCGAAACATTGATGGTCGCGAGATGCTCGGTGTGGTTAGCCGGGAAAAATTCTGGGTGTTGGGATCGACGAGCGAATAGATCGCTTGCATTCGCCCCGTATCCTGAAAAAGAAACGACACCCCACGCCGCGGCTACACGGATGCGATCGACCCTGGCCTTTTTGCTGTGTTTTCTGAGCGCGTGCTGGAGCCCCGCCGGCTCTGCCCAGATCAAACTTTTTGTCAGCGTGCTCCCACTCAAGCATTTCGTCGAGCGCGTCGGCGGAGAACACGTCGATGTGGAGAGCATGGTGCAGCCGGGACACAGCCCGGCAACCTATGAGCCCACCCCGCGGCAGATGGCGGATCTGGCGGAAGCGAACGCATTTGTGCGTATCGGTGCACCGTTCGAAACGGTCTGGATGGAAAGGATCGAGGCGGCCAATCCAGGCCTGATGGTTATCGATGTGCGCAAAGGCATCGAATTGATCCCCATGAAAACTAAGGCATTGGACCCCGGCAATGCTGCGAATAATGCCGACAGCCATTCACACTCGGGACTGGATCCACACATCTGGCTCGATCCGATGGTGGTGAGGCAGATTGCCGCTACGATTCGTGACTATCTGCTAGAGATCGATCCAGTAAACCGCGATTCGTACGAAAGCAATACCGATCGTTTTATCGCAGATTTGTTCGAGCTCGACACCAACATTCGAGGCCTCACCGAACGTGCCGAAAGCAGGCGGTTTCTGGTGTTCCATCCGGCGTGGGGATACTTTTCCCGCGCCTACGGTTTGGAGCAGTTGGCAGTCGAACATGAAGGCAAAGAGCCCGGGCCCCGCGCACTGGCGCGTTTGATAGAAATGATCCAGCGGGAGGGGATCAGTACGATATTCGTACAAAAGCAATTCAGCGACCGGATAGCGGCAACCCTGGCAGCGGAGATAGGCGGGCGGGTCGTGGCGCTCGACCCCCTGGCCGAAGACTATTTCGTCAACCTCCTCGAGGCTGCCCGGGCTATTTCCGGTTCGGGCGATCCCTGAAAATCTGGTCGAAGTCCATACTATCCAAGCAGCTTCATCAAGATAATGCCGGCGGCGACGAGAATGGCCGCACGGACGCGGGCGGCGCCGAAAGGTTCACGCAGGAACACGCTGCCAATAATTGCGGCGAAGATCACGCTGGTTTCCCGCAATGAGGATACGACGGCCATCGCGCCCAGGCTCATGGCGAACATGACCAGTCCATAGGCGGTAGATGCGGCAATGCCCCCGGCGATCACGCCGGCTGCGTTGCCCTTAATGTAACTGAACCACGCCGATTTTCTAAAAACGAGCAGCACGCAAATTATCGGTATCCCTTCGAATACGTTCAGCCAGAGAATGTAGCTCAGACTGTTACCGGCGGTTCTTACACCGAGACCGTCGACCACGGTATACAGGGCAATCAGGATGGAGGTGGTCAGCCCCCAGAAAACAGACTGACGCGACATGCGGCCGAATGTCCCGCCAAACAGAGCAAGGCTACTCACGCCCATGCTGACCAGTACGACACCGGTCCAAATACCGGGTGAGAGCCATTCTCCGGCGACCAGGGCGGCGCCCACGGCGACCATCACGGGAGCGAGGCCGCGGAACAGCGGATAGACTTGCGAAAGATCCCCAGCGCGATAAGCCTGGGCGAGGGTGAGATAGTAGGCGTTGTGAATCACGACGGATGCCAGGATCAGGGGCCAGCTTGCACGGTCCGGCGGCGGCACTAAAGATACCAAAGCAAGGCAAATCAACCCGCCGACCAGTTGAAAGGCCGCAACGCTGAACTCCGGCGATCCGCCGGATTTCATCATTGCATTCCACACCGCGTGAAGCAGCGCGGCCGTAAAGACCAGGGTGATAACGACGGGTGTCATCGATCAGGCAGCCAGTAACCAGTCGAATGGACCACCGATTTCCGGTCTGAAGTAACAAATCATCCGCCCATCGGGATAATCCGTGGACGACGATCGCCAGGGTGCCATGCCATGCAGTGCAAGTCTGTGAACCAGGTAAGCCTCACCCGGTCTCGCCGGTATCTCGATCCGCCGACAGCTCTCGAACACTTGTCGGCGCGCGGCATGATAATCATTGGTTATATCGACTTCGCACCACGAATGTGCCGGTATTCCTTCCAAGGCAACGCGGAACACTTCCTTGATGATCACGTGGGAGCCTTCCCAAACGACGAACGGGGAGGCCTTGGCGTCTGTTTCGACGAGCGGAATGCCCAGAATGAATGCGTGGTGCTCACGCAGGTGTCTTCGGCGTTCTCCGCCCTCAGCCAGAAGCCCGTCTACATGCGCCGAATCGCGATCGAGCCGAAAACGGTAAGCTGCGTCCGACTCGGTGTCCATGGGTTGAGGAAAGCCCGGATAGCAGACCGAAATCTGCGCGCGGTCCCATTCGAATCGGTTCAGACCCAGCGTATGAGTGATGAAATCGACCGCCGCACATTTAAGCCGTGGGCCCTGACCAACCGCGCCGTGGCCATCATTTGGCAGGGCATGAACACCAACGAACCACGTGCCTCCGCAGCGAAACCAATGCCTGTTATCGGGTTCAGCCACGGCATAGCGGGCGGCCGGCAACGAATGTTGAACCCACGCGGCCAGATCAGGATCCAAAGGGAATCGGCACCAGCCGCTATTGAAAAAGTCTGACTTCAATTTATTTTCATTCGCACCCATGCGGCAGACTTTGCCATCTTGGCGGTGGATTAAGCAACAATCTCCGAGCCCCGACCGCGGGGTGCAGTTCGGCCGAGGTGAGAAAGCACTTTACGGGATGAGTCGAGTGGCCGAAAATGAAGCACACATTTTTTGTCAATATGAAGGCTGCGATCCTGAGATGGGTGTAAAAATGGATAACTCGATAAATGTACTGGGCGAGCCCCTGGAACCTTGCGGTGAAAATCCGCTGACGGGCTTTTTCCGCGACGGCAAATGCAACACCTGCGACGAGGATCTCGGGTCGCACACCGTCTGCATCGAGGCAACCCGTGAATTTCTGGATTTCTCTCAGTCCAGGGGAAATGACCTTTCGACCCCGATGCCGGATTTCGACTTCCCCGGATTGCGGCCAGGCGACACCTGGTGCCTATGTGCGGCGCGATGGTTGGAAGCCTACAAAAGCGGTCAGGCGCCACGTGTATACGTAACCAAAACCCATATCAAGGCGCTCGAGGTCGTTCCGCTTGAGTTATTGCGCGAGTACGCCATCGATCTGAATTGAGTGCGCACGAACTGTATGGGTTGACTCGTGTAATCAATGCCCACGGGACGTACACCCCGTTGGGGGTTTCCCGCTCAACGGAAAACGTCCGCCGGGCTGTGTGCGAAGCCTTGTCGGATTTTTTTGTTATCGACGAGCTCCAGGCAACCGCGAGCCGCGTGATTTCGGAGCTGACCGGCGCCCGGGCCGGGGCCGTGGTTCACTGCACTTCGGCCGGCATATCGCTTGCCGTTGCGGCCACCATGACCGGTCTTTCGATCGAAAAGATAAGGGCGCTGCCCGACACGGCGGGGATGTCGAACCGTGTGATACTTCCAGCAGGACATGCGGTCGACTATGGCCACCCGATTGTCCAGGACGTACGGCTTGCCGGCGCCAGGCCGGTGCTGGCCGGTTTTGACGATGCGTGTTCTATCGACCAGTTGGAAGAATCAATGTCGGATGACCGCGCAGCTTGTCTCTTGCTGGTCTCGTCCCGATTGACTCGGGGTGAATCGATTCCGATGCGAGAGGCAGTATCCTCGGCCCACCGCCATGGTCTTCCTGCAATCATCGACGGCGCGGCGCAGGATATGCGTATCGATGAACTGCTGGCAACGGGAGCCGATTTGCTGATAGTCAGCGCACAGAAATATTTGGCCGGTCCAACCGCGGGTCTGGTGCTGGGAGATCCTGAACTGGTCGATGCCGTTCGTGCGCAGGAAAAAGGTATCGGACGTTCGATGAAAGCCACCAAGGAAGGGATCCTTGGTGCGCTTGCGGCGCTCACGGATAGAAAGGATTTCGACCTTGCCGATTGGCGTAATCGGCAGGAACAGAAAGTATTGGAATTCGTAAGACATGCCGGTCGACTCCCCGGGGTCAGTGCGTCTGCGGATCCGGACAAGGCCGGAATGCCGTTTCCCCGTGCCTGCCTGGCAATAGACCCAACCAGCGCAGGAATGGATGCCGCATCCTTGGTTGAAAAGCTTCGCGCGGGTGAGCCGTCCATCTGGGTCATGCTGAGTGGCGACACCAAAGGAAAACTTGTCCTCGAACTGGTTCCGCTCGAAGCGGATGAGATTGGGATCATCCTGAATCGACTTGCAAGCATCCTGGTTCGGTAGCCCGGTCGCCATGGTCCGATCCACGCTATGCGGTGTGGGCCACGGTCGAATACTACGCCGTGCAACGTCTCGGGGAGTTTGCTGTCATAGAAATGAGGTGGCGCCAGTATTCGCGGGGCGACTTGGGCGCCGCGAACTGGTATTTTTAGACTAATTAACTAGGTTGCTGGGCGGTATCGTGATGGATTTACCCCGCAGATTCGCGTTTTCCACAGGGATTGCGGCCTTGGCTGCGGGCCTTGTGCTCGTTCTGACCACCGCGTTGGCGACCGGGCAGACCGAGGCGCGGCGGGCTATCGTGCTGGAGCTGGAGGGGGCGATAGGGCCGGCATCCAGCGATTTCATCGTGCGCGGCATCGAGGAGGCCGGAACCGCCGGAGTGGCGTTGGTCATCCTGCGGATGAACACCCCTGGCGGATTGGATACCTCGATGCGGGAGATTATCAGCGCGATACTAGCCAGCAGTGTACCGATAATCGCTTACGTCTCACCGCCGGGATCGCGAGCCGCCAGCGCCGGCACGTACATTATGTATGCCAGTCACGCGGCGGCGATGGCTCCTGCGACCAATCTTGGTTCGGCCACGCCGGTAAGCATGACGCCCGGCGGGCTCGGCGAACAGAAAAAACCGGCCGAAGGCAAAAAATCCGGCAAGACCGCGGAACCAGACGACGAGACAGCAGAAGGCACCGGGTCGGAATCGGAATCGACCGAGCAGGGTAGTGCCCTGCAGCGCAAAGTGATCAACGACGCCGTGGCGTATATTAAAGGACTCGCCCGGCTGCGCGGGCGGAACGAAGAGTGGGCGGTCGAGGCCGTGCGCTCGGCGGTAAACCTGACCGCCGAGGATGCCCTGGAGCAAAACGTCATCGACCTGGTCGCCAAGGACATTCCCGATCTGCTCCAACAGCTGGACGGCCGCAGCGTGAATCTGCAGAGCGGCGCATTGCAATTGGACACCGGGGATCTCGTTGTCGAAACGGTTGAGCCCGACTGGCGTACCAGATTGCTGGCCGTCATCACCAATCCCAATGTCGCGTACATTCTGATTATTCTGGGTGTATACGGTTTGTTTTTCGAGCTGTCCAATCCCGGCGCGATGTTTCCGGGCGTGCTGGGAGCGATCTGCCTGTTATTGGCATTGTATGCATTCCACGTTCTGCCGGTGAACTACGCGGGTTTGGCGCTGATACTGCTCGGCATCGCGTTTATGGTAGGTGAGCTATTCGTGCCGAGTTTCGGCGTGCTGGGTATTGGCGGAGCGGCGGCGTTCATAATCGGCTCCCTGATCCTGATAGAAACGGAGATCGAGGCATTCCAGCTTTCAATCCCCCTGATCGTGACGGTGACCGCCCTCACCGCTCTGTTTGTCTTTGCCCTGATCTCCATCGCCCTGGGCCAGCGCAAAAAACCCGTCGTCAGCGGTCGGGAGCAGATGCTTGGAAGCGTTGGCGAAGCGTTGGAGGACTTTGAGGGCACCGGAAACGTCCACATTCACGGCGAATTGTGGTCGGCCCGAACCGAGCGGCCGGTACGCGAAGGACAACGGGTCAAGGTGCGGGAACTGGATGGTTTAACCCTGATTGTAGAACCTGTCGAGGAGAAATGATGAATTTTCTGGTGAATCCTTTTTTCGTGACCGCGTTCGCGCTGGTCATCATCATCGCGTTCCTGATTATCAAAATACTGCGCGAGTACCAGCGTGGGGTGGTGTTTTTTCTCGGTCGGTTCCAGACGGTCAAAGGTCCCGGCCTGATCATCATCGTGCCCCCCATACAGCAGATGGTCCGGGTAGACCTGCGAACGCGGGTACTGGACGTGCCAACCCAGGATGTGATTTCGCGAGACAACGTTTCCGTGAAGGTCAACGCGGTGGTGTATTACCGGGTCGTGGATCCGGAGAAGGCCATTATCCAGGTTGAGCAATTTCATGAAGCCACCAGCCAGCTGGCGCAGACAACGCTGCGTTCGGTCCTCGGTCAACACGAACTGGACGAAATGCTCGCGGAACGTGAGAAGCTCAACAATGACATCCAGCATATTCTCGACAAGCAGACCGACGCGTGGGGGATCAAGGTAGCCAACGTTGAGATCAAGCACGTGGACCTCGATGAGAGCATGGTGCGGGCGATCGCACGTCAGGCCGAAGCCGAGCGGATGCGGCGAGCCAAGGTCATCTCCGCCGAGGGAGAACTACAGGCTTCATACAAGCTGACCGAAGCGGCGGGGGTACTGCGCGGCCAACCCGACTCGATTACGCTGCGTTATCTGCAGACTATGATGGACATGTCCCATGAGCGCAATCAGACCATCTTTTTCCCGTTTCCAATCGAGATGCTGAAGGCGGCGCAACGGTGGGGCAGCGACGACAAGGCAAACGACGAGTAAAACCAGCTCGCCCGATTTGGTTAAGAGCGGGATTCAGGCCCGCAGTGGACGAATCGTGATTGGTTCAGCCACGATTGCACACCGATATAAACGCGATTTAATTCTTTGCCGCTTGTGCCGAGATAAACGCCTCGATATCCCGCAGAATCCCGGCATCGTCATCAACAAACGACACGAATGGCTTGATCAGGTCGGTGTGATCGAACCCCGGGTATATTTTTAGCGTTACGCTGTTTCCAGCCGATTCCAGCTTCTCGGTCATATTCAACGAATTGCGCAACCACACCCGTTCGTCCCGGTCGCCGTGCGCAAGAAATACCGGCGGCTGGCCGGCATCGACGAAGTTCACCGGCTGAGAGTCGCGCCGCGTCTCGGGAGTTGGGAAAATCCGCTTCAGACTGTCCGATTCGAGCGGCAGAAAATCGTAGGGCCCGGCCAGACCGATCACCCCGGCCAGTTCACTGCGATCACGCCCCACCCGGGCTAGGTATCGAGGATCCACCGCCAGCAGCATGGCGATATGGGCGCCCGCTGAATGACCTGCAAGAAAAAGCGGGCGCGTCACGCCGGCAAGTTCGGTCATGTTTCTCATGACATACGCCGTGGCGTCGGCACCGTCATATACGAAATCCGGAAAAGTCACCTCCGGATATAACCTGTAGTCCGGCACTACGACATAGTGACCCAGAGTCGCCAGCCTGCGCGCCACGAATTCGTACTCCGAGCGTTCGCCGCTGGCCCAGGCACCGCCGTAGAAAAACACGATGATTGCGCTATCGTTACCGGGCTTATCGGGCCGGTAAAGGTCGAGCCGTTGACGTGGATGCGGGCCGTACGCGATGTCACCAACGGAAGAACTGCCGCTTTCCGATGAAAGCGTGTTAACCGTGTCGAGAATCGAGCAGCCCGCAGACGCCAATGCGGTTACGACGAATATGAACAGGGCTCGCACCAGTCGGATTTTATCGGCTTTCCGGAACGTTCAGTGACGTCATGAATTCCTCAACAATATTCAGGAATCCGGCGCCGTACTCTAAAAGTTTTTTCTCGCCCACCCCGGTGATGGCCCGCAGGTCGTTTTCGTTTCTCGGGCGTTGTTGCGCCATTTCATGCAGCGTTTTGTCATGAAAAATGATGTAGGGCGGGATGGCACGCTGGTGCGCAAGTTGTGACCGATACGCGCGCAGTTTTTCGAACAGTTGCGAATCGACACCCGAAAGAGTCGCGAAAGAAACTGTTTTGGATTCCTTCGTTTTGAGCGGTTTGCGCTGGCGGCGCATCTGCATGGCGTGTTCTCCCCGCAACAGAGGGCGGGCCTTTTCCGTCAGCCGCAACGTTCCGTGTCCAACTATATCCGAAACAAGATAGCCCTGCGCAACGAGTTGCCTGAAAATGCTTCGCCACTCCGCTGCCGTGTGCCCGGTCCCGATGCCGAAGGTGCTCAGCCCGTCGTGACGGTTCCGTAGAATTCGTTCGTCGGCCTTGCCCGTTAATAAATCGATAATGTAGTTGACGCCAAAGCGCTGGCCGGCGCGATAGACGCAGGAGAGCACTTTTTGCGCGGCCTCGGTGCCGTCCCATGTCTCGGGGGGATCGAGACAGTTGTCACAGTTTCCGCATGGAGCGTCAAGCTGTTCTCCGAAATAGGATAACAGTGCCTGTCGACGGCACGATGTCTGTTCACAGAGGCCTAGCAACGCCTCGAGTTTCGACCAGGTCACGCGTTTGTGCTGTTCGTCGGCATCGGATTCCTGAGACATTTGCCGCAGCAATATTACGTCCTGGAGTCCGTAGGCCATCCAGGCGTTGGCAGGTTGTCCGTCTCGGCCCGCACGGCCGGTCTCCTGATAGTAGGCTTCGATACTTTTAGGCAGGTTGAGATGGGCGACGAATCGAACGTCCGGTTTGTCGATCCCCATGCCGAAAGCAATGGTCGCGACTATGATGACACCATCTTCGTACAGAAAACGCTGCAGATGCAGGCGCCTGGTTTCGTCGGACAATCCGGCATGGTAGGGCAGGGCGGTCCTGCCTTTCGCGGATAACCAGGCCGCGACTGCCTGCACCTTTTTTCTCGACAGACAGTATATGATACCAGCATCATCGACGTGTTCGAGTTCGATAAATCGCCACAGCCGGTCACGCGCATTCTGACCCTCGTTAATGGTGTAGCGAATGTTGGGTCTGTCGAAGCTGTTGACAAAAACCGCGGCATCGCGCAGATCAAGCTGCGAAACGATCTCTTTACGTGTACGGGCGTCAGCGGTTGCCGTCAGGGCGATTCGCGGTATATCGGGAAAACGTTGATGTAATACGAACAGCTGCTGGTACTCGCGACGAAAATCGTGTCCCCATTGCGACACGCAGTGCGCTTCGTCGATGGCGAACAAAGCGAGTTGTGACCGGCTCAGCAGATTCAGCGTATGCTCCTTGAGCAGGCGCTCCGGTGCGATGTACAAAAGATCCAGATCACCAGCCAACAGCGCGTTTTCTACCTGACGCTGTGCCCTGACATCCATTGAGGAATTGGCAAATGCGGCTCGAATATCGAGCTGACCCAATGCCTCCACCTGATCCTGCATCAGCGCGATGAGCGGCGAGACGACGATACCCACACCGTCGCGGAGCATTGCCGGTATCTGATAACACAGGGATTTGCCGCCGCCGGTGGGCATCAGAACCAGGGCGTCGCGGCCGTTGACCAGGGTCTCCACGATCTCCGCCTGATGATGACGGAACTCGCGGTAGCCAAACGTGCTCTTCAGAATATCGAGGGCATCCTGCACGCTCACATTCTCTCACATTTTCCCACAATACCGACCGCGGCGGCCGGGCTGCCCCGGCGGAAGATTCAGTCGAGAAGATCCGCTTCGAGCGGAAATGCGGTAAGCATCTCGTAGCCGTCTTCGGTAACCAGGACCTGCTGCTCGAGTTTGACGCCGTCGCGCTCACCGACCTCGCCCATGTAGCTCTCCACGCAGATCACCATGCCGCTCTCCAGCGTACCGTCGTAAGGGTTGGGGCCGCGGAAGACCGGGTTGACCCTCGGATACTCATCGCACATGCCAACGCCATGGATGATGCAAGGATAAGCGTTCTGATGAAAGGCTTCCGCAACGGTGAATGATTTCTCCTGGAATTCAACAAGCGAGATACCCGCACGGACGATTTTTAGATTGGATTCGATCTCCTCGACGGCATTGCGATAAAGCCGCTTCTGGCGCCTGGTCGGTTTGGCGGGGCCGCACTGAAACGTGCGCGAGATGTCCGCAAAATAACCGAAGGGTCCAATCATGTCGGTATCCAGTCCGACGAGGTCGCCGGATTCGATGCGGCGGCTGGAAGCTTCCTGGCACCAGGGATTGGTTCTTGGGCCGGACACCAGAACACGACCGTCATGCCAGTCTCCATTATTGGCAATATTGGTGTAGTTCAACAACGCCCAGAGCTGTAGCTCGGTGACGCCGGGCTTCAACACCTCCCGCACCTTGGCGATGCCCAGTTCGGCGGCCGCAATGGCCCATCGCATGCAGGCGATCTCTTCTTCCGATTTGATCACACGCGCCGACTCGGAAATCGCGACGCCGTCGATCACGTCGAGGCCACGCCGCATCAGGGCCTGCGTGAGGCTCGGGTTTACGTATTCGACCGCCACACGCCTGTTGTCGGTGCCGATCTCATGCAGATACTCGACAACGTCGTCGGCCAGGAGACCGGCGAATTCCCCGAGTTCCGTTCCGCCGTCGAAAAAGGAGATCGGGCGACCGCGACGCACATGTTCCACCGCGGGCGACGGATCGTATGCGCCGTGGATGACGAGTGGCCCGTCGACCGGCACAAACAGATACGTGGTGGGAATATGGGACTGATAGAGCGCGTAGTTTCGGTAGTCGACGGCGTAGCGCAGGCTGATCGGATTGACCAGAACACACATGGAGGCCTCTGCGTCCCGCAGCGCGGACTTCAAGCGGCCCAGTCGATAGTCGTACAGCCTGCTGAAGTCGATCTGCGGAATTCGCTGATAGCGGTGGAGATCGCTCCAGTCATCATCGCTGACCAGACTATCTGCAAGAGAAGCGCTAAGATTCATTTTTTAAACCGGTTGCTTTTATTAAAGCGGATGACGACGGCGTCATCCTTGCATTGAGGTTTTCCAAATCGGCACCTCGAACCGCTGCCGGAGGAAAAACGATGGCCTGCATATTGCAGGCTAGCCATTAGTTTTTCTGTTAAGTCAAATTATAACGAAATTTGTTGTTTCATCCGGGTTAGACGGGACCGGTTCGGACCTTTAATGAGGCCTATTCGACGGTCGCAGCCTGTCGATAATCCGCAGAATACTGACTGAGGTCAAGAACCTCCTCCGCGCAACGTGATAAAAATTGCCGCTGCTCGGATACAGCCGCATATTCGGCCAAGGCGGCCGAAACAAAATCGAGACCAATTAAAAACGAGGAGACGAATGTTTCAAATCCGCATACACGGCCGAGGAGGGCAGGGTGTGGTCTCCGCGGCCGAAATGTTATCCATCGCCGCCTTTCTGGAGGGCAAGAACGCCCAGGCGTTTCCAAGTTTCGGCTCGGAGAGAATGGGCGCACCCGTGGTTTCGTTCTGCCGGATTGACGACAAGGAAATACGAATTCGCGAGCCGATCCAGAATCCCGACGCCGTAATCATCCAGGATCCGACGCTTCTGCATTCGGTCGATGTGTTTGGCGGCCTGGCAAGTGACGGCTACATTCTGATCAACTCGATGCGCAGTTTCGACGAGCTGGGCATCGAGGAATTCGTCAGTTCGTTTCCCGAAGGTCACGTCAAGGACGTCGGCGCGACGGAACTCGCCGTGAAGCACGTGAAAAGACCGCTTCCCAACGCGGCGCTTCTGGGTGGGTTCGCCGCTGTATCCGGGCAGTTGAGCATGGACTCCGTGGAAAGCGCAATCATGAGTAAATTCCCGGGTGCCGTCGGGGAGGCGAACGTCGCCGCGGCCCGGGAGGCGTTCGAGATGGCGTCGGCAAGCGAACAATGAACACGAGGACAACACATGCGTAAGCAAATGGAAGGCTCTCAGGCCGTGGCCGAGGCCGTGGCACTGTGCCGCCCCGAGGTGGTCTGCGCCTACCCGATCACGCCGCAGACCCATATTGTCGAAGGAGTTGGCGCTCTGGTGAAGAGCGGCAAACTGAAGCAATGCGAGTTCATCAACGTGGAATCCGAATTCGCCGCATTGTCGGTGGCCATCGGTTCCTCTGCAGCCGGCGCCCGCAGTTATACCGCCACGGCAAGTCAGGGCCTTTTGTTCATGGCAGAGGCCGTATACAACGCGGCGGGACTTGGGCTGCCCATCGTCATGACCATCGGGAACCGCGCCATCGGCGCCCCAATCAACATCTGGAACGACCACTCCGACAGCATGTCGATGAGGGATTCGGGTTGGATCCAGTTGTTCGCCGAAACCAACCAGGAAGCGGTCGATCTGCACATCCAGGCCTTCCGCCTGGCGGAACGACTGAGCTGCCCGGTCATGGTTTGTATGGACGGATTCATTCTTACTCACGCCTATGAACCGATCGATGTTCCCGATCAGGCCCAGGTCGATGGATTTCTGCCGGCCTTCGAACCCGTACAGGTGCTGGACCCTTCGGACCCGTATTCCATCGGCGCGATGGTTGGCCCCGAGGCGTTTACCGAGGTCCGGTATCTGGCGCACCAGAAACAGATGGACGCCCTGTTGATGATTCCCGAAATCTCCGCGGAGTTCGAGGAAATATTCGGCCGAACCGCGGGCGCACTGCTGCAGGCCTACCGGACTCAAGATGCGGAAACGATCATCGTCGCGCTCGGGTCCGTGAGCGGTTCCATCAAGGAGGTCGTCGACACGATGCGCCACGACGGCGTCGCCATAGGCGCCATCAACATCACGTCGTTCCGGCCTTTTCCACTGGAAGCACTGCGTCAGGCCTTGTCGGAGGCCCAGCGCGTGGTCTGCATCGAAAAGAGCCTGTCACCGGGCCTCGGCGGCGTACTGGCCTCCAACGTTCGCATGTCCCTGCGAGGTATCGGGCTGCCGGTTTACACGGTTATCGCCGGCCTTGGCGGGCGGTCCATCACGCGTGCATCCCTGACGAAGATTTTCCAGAAAGCCACCGGTGACCAGCTGGACGACGTGACGTTCCTGGATCTCAACTGGCAGGCAATCAAACAGCAGTTGACGCGTGCCCGTGACACGCGGCATTCCGGTCCCATAGCCGAGAATATACTGCGCACGCTGAATCCCGGCGGCGTTCTGAAAGCATAGCAAAGGAGAATACTGTGACCGACGCACAAAGCTCACAAAGACTGAAGTTTTATCAGACCGGCACCCACACCGTGGGCAATCGTCTGCTGGACGAAACCAGGCGCACCGTCCAGGCGAGCATCAACCGCTCGAACGCCATCACCTCTGGGCATCGCGCGTGCCAGGGGTGCGGTGAAGCCTTGGGGGCGCGTTACGTGCTGGATTCCGCGATGCGCGCCAACGATGGCCAGGTAGTGGCCGTCAACGCGACCGGGTGTCTGGAGGTTTTCACCACGCCTTACCCGGAAACTTCCTGGCAGATTCCCTGGTTGCACTCGCTGTTCGGCAACGCACCCGCGGTCGCCACCGGGGTCGCGGCGGCGTACCGCGTCAAGGGCAAGGATCGGGTCAAGGTGATAGCCCAGGGTGGCGACGGCGGCACCACCGACATCGGCTTCGGATGCCTGTCGGGCATGTTCGAACGCAATGACGATGTGCTCTACGTCTGTTACGACAACGAGGCCTACATGAACACCGGCGTGCAGCGTTCCAGCGCCACGCCTCCCGCAGCGCGGACGGCGACAACGCCCGCGGTCGGCGATGCGCCCGGCAACGTTTTCGGCACCGGCAAGTTCGTACCGCTGATCGCAATGGCTCATAACATCCCCTATGTGGCCACGGCGAGCGTCGCCGATCTGCACGACCTGGAGGCCAAGGTTTCCAAGGCCATGGATATCGAAGGGGCGCGCTATATTCATATCATGGTGCCCTGTCCGCTGGGATGGGGCTCAGCCGCGCAGGACACGATCCGCATCGCCCGGCTGGCGATGGAGTGCGGCCTGTTCCCCCTGTTCGAAGCGGAGCATGGGATGCTAACCGGTTCCTACAAAATCCGGCGAAAGGTGCCGGTGGAAGACTACCTCCGGACACAGAAACGCTTCGCACACCTGTTTCGAAAGGATCATGAAGACACCGCGCGCATCAGTCAGTTGCAGCGCATGGCGGATTTCAATATCGAGCGCTTCGGCTTGATCGAGGAGGGCGTAGAGCTATGAAGTCGGAGCACCCCTACGCGATTACTCTCGATCCCGGCACCAGCCTCGCCAATCTGACCGGTTCATGGCGGACGTCGCGGCCGGTCTATCTGGATCGATTGCCGCCCTGCAACAACGCCTGTCCCGCCGGTGAAAACATCCAAAGCTGGCTCTATCACGCCGAGGAAGGGAACTACCATGAGGCATGGCAGAAGCTGATGGAAGACAACCCCCTGCCCGCGGTCATGGGCCGGGTTTGCTATCACCCCTGCGAAGATGTCTGCAACCGGGCCCGGCTCGATACCGCGGTGGGCATAAACTCCGTGGAGCGTTTTCTCGGCGACCAGGCGCTCGAGCTGGGGTGGGAACCAGGACGCGTTGCAGATGATTCCGGCAAACGGGTGCTGGTCGTCGGCGCCGGACCCAGCGGCTTGTCCGCCGCCTACCATTTACGCCGGATGGGGCACGCCGTGACCGTCCGCGAAGCGGGGCCGATGGCGGGCGGCATGATGCGGTTTGGAATTCCGAAGTACCGGCTGCCCCGTGACGTACTGGACGCGGAGATACAGCGTATTGCCGGGCTGGGCGTGGCCATCGAACTCAATACTAAAGTGGACGACATCGAGGCTGCGTTCGGGGAGGGATTCAATGCCATATTCATTGCCGTAGGTGCCCACCTTGCAAAAAGGGTGAACATTCCGGCGCACGCCGCCGGAAAGATCCTGGACGCGGTCAGCATGCTGCGCGATATGGAAACGGGTGATGAGCCCCCGCAGCTTGGCCGCCGGGTGATCGTCTATGGCGGTGGCAACACGGCCATGGACGTGGCCCGCACGGCGAAAAGGCTGGGGGTCGATGAAGCTATGATTGTCTACCGCAGATCGCGCAACGAGATGCCGGCCCACGACTTCGAAGCCACCGAGGCCGAGGAGGAGGGCGTTATGATCCACTGGCTGCGCACCATCAAGCAGATAGACGAAACCACGTTCACCGTCGAAAAAATGCGCATTGACGACAATGGCCGCCCGCAGCCGACGGGTGAGTTCGAAACGCTGGAAGCGGACACGCTGATCCTGGCGCTGGGGCAGGATGTCGACACCTCCTTCCTCGAGAGGGCGCCAGGCGTCGAAATCGCCAAGGACGGTGTTGTCGAGGTCAGCGATCAGATGATGACAGGTCGTGATGGATTGTTTGCGGGTGGCGACATGGTGCCGTCCGAACGCACCGTCACCGTCGCAGTGGGCCACGGAAAAAAAGCGGCACGCAACATCGATGCCTGGCTGCGCGGCGAGACTTACAGCCCCCGACCCAAGCATGACCTGGCGTCCTTCGAGAGCCTGAATACCTGGTACTACGACGATGCGCCGAAAACCGTGCGACCGCAGCTTGATCTGATACGGCGGCAGACCAGCTTCGACGAGGTGATCAAGGGGCTCGACGCGGAAAACGCCCTATATGAGGCCCGGCGATGCCTGTCATGCGGCAACTGTTTCGAGTGCGACAACTGCTATGGGATATGCCCGGATAACGCGGTAGTGAAACTGGGTCCGGGCAAGCGCTTCGAATTCAACTACGACTATTGCAAGGGATGCGGTATGTGTGCGCTGGAGTGTCCCTGCGGCGCCATAAAAATGGAAGCGGAGGATATCTAGTGCGGGATATCGCTGCATGCCACATGCGGATACGTCCCGCGTGCACTGGTGAAAATGCTGCGGTCAATCCGGCAATCAAACAATCGAACGCACGCGAAGTGCATCAGGGTGGAAATTCTAATCGCGATATGTTCAATATTACTGGCGGGTAGGTCTGACAGTGTCTTCTTCACAATAAACAATTGTTGATATGTGACAAACATCAAAATGTGATTCACTCATTATCATGGTGAATGCTAAAGTGCCGGTGAAACGAATCAACGGCTAGGAGAGTGCTCAAATGTCTGCCAAAGCAAAGAAACAACGCAAGAAATCTAAAACAAAACATGACTTTCCTGGGGAAGCTACTGAATTGAAGGATTCAGCGATCTCATTTCTTGGCGAGGTCGAAAAATCCGGTGAGAAGCTGGCTAATGAAGTCAAACATTTTTTCGAGCAATTGGCGGATCATGTCTCTACCGCTGCAAGTACCGCTGCTAAAAAGACGGCGTCGGTGACGGGAAAAATGGCCGGAGCCGATTCAACCCCGCATCTTTCCCGGGCACTAGACGAAGTAAAAGAAGCAGGTGAAGTGTCATTGCGTGCAGTTGGTGAAGGATTCGATGCGCTGCGCCATCATATTACGAGTCTGACCCCGGCGGGGGCCAAGACGGCGAAGAAAGCGGCAGCTAAAAAGAAAACTGTCGAGAAAAAAGTGAGCGCAAGAAAACCGGTGGCGAGAAAGAAGGCGGCTGCGAAGAAGGTGGTGAAAAAGCCGGCAGCTAAGAAAAAGGCGGCTGCGAAGAAGGTGGTGATAAAGCCGGCAGCTAAGAAGAAGGCGGCGACAAAGCCGGCGGCTAAGAAGAAGGTAAGTGCGACGAAAGTAGTTAAATAACCGGGTTGAGTGCCAAT
>CAMYOI010000005.1 GCA_947259955.1 uncultured Gammaproteobacteria bacterium | reverse complement strand
CCGGGCTCAGGGAAGCGAGAGTGGCTCCGAATCGGCCAATGACAACCCGTTTTGCCTGTTCAATACCCGAGTCCAGGTACACCGCTCCAATCAGCGCCTCCAGGGCATCCGCCAGAATGGAATCGCGATTGAATCCGCCGCTCTTCTGCTCGCCTTCACCCAGGATCAAAACTTTCGGCACCTCAAGGTTCCGCGCATGGGCAGCGAGTGTTTGCTTGCGGACGACGATGCTTCTCATTCTGCTCAGTTTGCCCTCTGCGACATCCGGAAAGCGGGCATATAACCACTCTGCTACCAGAAATCCGAGAATACTGTCGCCGAGAAATTCAAGCCGCTCGTTGTTGTCCGGGCTTTTGCTCCGGTGCGTTAGCGCCCGAGTCAGCAGGTTTGTATCTTCGAACTCGTATGATAGTTTTCGCTGAAGTTCACCGAGTCCGCTCATCGTTCAATAGACGACGTCCGCGCTGTTGTTAAAATCCAGCAGGGCACTGACATTCGACACCAGCGGGACGACGACCTCATAGTCCAGAGAAAGAGTCATCCCGCCACGACGTTTTTCTATGACCAGGGATTCATCCAGATTGATCAGCTCGTCACCATAGTCGATGTACAGCTTGTTCTTGATTTCGCGAAGGATCTCCCGCCTCGTCATATTGGCCACCCTTGAATTGGTGGAAACGTGTTCCAGCGCAGATTCCAGTTTGTAGTTGTCGAGATAATGCGGAGTCAGTTTCATGAAAAGCAAGACCACCGCCAACAGTACCGCCACGGTCAGCAGCAACGTCCAAATCGTCCACCCGTTCTGATTTTTCACAATTTACCCCCGTTTAGTTGACAGAATTGCCGATCCGCTCCCATGCGAGATCGCCACTACCCTCGAGATCCCAGCTAAACCAGATAAAGAATGCCCTTCCTATTATATTTTTCTCGGGCACGAAACCCCAGTACCGGCTATCATTGCTGTGATCGCGATTATCTCCCATTACGAAATAATGCCCCTCGGGTACAGCGTAGCTCGTTTCAGTCGTTCTTTTATTCGGATCGACGATGATTTCATGCATATTTGAGTCCAGAGTCTCCAAATACCGTTTGCCGAGATACTTATTCTGGCTGACCTCCTGAAAGTCGAATTCGCCCATGGGCTCTGTTTTGACCTGCTCGCCGTTGAGATACAGATTCTTGCCCTTGTATTCGATCTTATCGCCGGGCAGCCCGATCACCCTTTTTATGAAATTAATCGACGGATCATGAGGGAACCTGAACACCATGACGTCTCCCCGCTCGGGAGCGGACGTATCGATGACCTTCTTGTTGATAACCGGCAGTCTGATACCGTAACTGAATTTGTTGACGAGAATAAAATCGCCAATATGGAGATTGGGAAGCATCGATCCTGACGGGATCCTGAACGGTTCCACAATGAAGGACCGGAGCAGAAATACCACGAGTATCACCGGGAAGAAAGCTTTCGAATATTCGATCAGCCAGGGTTCTTTCCTCTCGGTCCCGTCCCCGATCCCCTGATCGGATTTTCTCGCAATTCGATCCCACAACGTAATTGCGCCCGTCACGACCAGGGCTATAAACAATATGAGGGAAAAATCCATGGATTACTCTCCGACTTTCAACACTGCGAGAAACGCTTCCTGCGGAATCTCCACTGAACCAATCTGCTTCATTCGCTTCTTTCCTTCCTTCTGTTTTTCCAATAACTTACGTTTTCTGGTGATATCTCCACCGTAGCATTTTGCCGTAACGTTCTTGCGCAAGGCTTTGACGCTTTCCCTTGCCACGATGCGCGCACCGATGGCTGCCTGAATCGCGACATCGAACATCTGCCTTGGAATGATCTGACGCATCTTTTTGACCAGTTCACGGGCCCGATACTGGCTTTGATCACGGTGAACTAGTATTGCCAGGGGGTCAACGCGATCTCCGTTGATCAACACGTCGAGTTTTACCATGTCGCTGCTGCGAAATCCGATGAACTCATAGTCCAGGGACGCATAGCCCTTGGTGGCCGATTTCAACTTGTCAAAAAAATCCATGACCACTTCATTGAGCGGCAGCTCAAAAATCATCATTGCCTGCCGGCCCAGGTATTGCACGGCCTTTCTACTCCCCCGCTTCTGTATGCACAGCGTCATTACCGCACCGATAAAGTTTTGGGGCACCAGAATCCGGGCTTCGATTATCGGTTCCCTTGTTTCCAGTATACGCGCCGGCTCGGGCATTTTCGCGGGGTTGTCTATGGTTATCACCTGTCCGTCCGTAGTGACCACTTCATAGACAACGGTAGGTGCGGTGGTGATAAGCTCGAGCCCATATTCCCTCTCCAGCCGTTCCTGTACGATTTCCATGTGCAGCATCCCCAGGAACCCACAGCGAAATCCGAATCCCAGCGCCGCCGAAGTTTCGGGTTCATAGTGCAGAGAAGAGTCATTCAGGCTCAGTTTCTCCAGCGCACCCCGGAAAGCCTCGAAATCGGCAGCGATTATCGGGTACAAACCGGCGAAAACTCTTGGCTTGATTTCCTTGAACCCCTCCAGGGGATGGGCCGTGGGATTTCGCGTGGACGTAATGGTGTCGCCGACCTTGGCGCCCCTAACGTCTTTCACACCGCAAATTACATAACCTACTTCACCGCATTCGAGCTCGCCCACCGTCAGCCGCTTGGGCGTGAATACCCCGATCTGCTCCGCCGTATAGCTCCGCCCGCTCGACATCATGCTGATCTTCTGCTTCGACACCAAATTTCCGTCGAACACCCGGATCAGCGAGATCGTACCCAGGTAGTTATCGAACCAGGAGTCCATGATCAGGGCCTTGAGCGGTTTTTCGGAGTCTCCGGACGGCGCCGGTAAGTTATTCACGATCGACTCCAGCACTTCGACGACACCTTCGCCGGTCTTGGCGCTTACATTCACCGCTGCCGTGCAGTCGATTCCGATAACTTCTTCTATTTCCTCCGCAACACGTTCCGGATCCGCCGCCGGCAGGTCGATTTTGTTGAGCACCGGTATTACTTCCAGCCCCAGATCAACGGCGGTATAACACACCGCCAGCGTTTGCGCTTCTACGCCCTGGGATGCATCGACGACCAGAAGCGCGCCGTCACAAGCAGTAAGAGACCTGGAAACCTCATAGGAAAAATCGACGTGGCCCGGTGTATCGATGAGATTGAGTCTATAGACTTCACCATTTCGAGCCTCGTAGTCCAGGCGCACACTCTGGGCCTTGATCGTGATCCCACGCTCCCGTTCCAGGTCCATGCTGTCGAGGACCTGCTCGTCCATCTCACGATCGGACAGTCCACCGCAGAGCTGGATAAACCTGTCCGCCAGCGTGGATTTACCGTGGTCGATGTGCGCGATGATCGCGAAGTTTCGAATATGCTGAAGGTCCACTGATTCTCACTACAAATGCATTACCGGCATAAAGCGCTCCCCATAATGGAACGGGGCGCTGGTGCGCCCCGTTTCAGGGTGTCCGTATTGTATCAGTAATGCTTTGCTTCGCTGAACTCACTCTTCGAGACTCTTGCGCAGTGCGAGAAATGTCGATCTTGACTCGCGCTTGATCAGAACCGGTACCGATTTTTCGGGCAATTCGTCAACGATCTCCTGCAGCACCTTGAGGTCGGCAACCTCTTTGCCCTGGATCTGCACGATTACATCCCCTTCCACTATGCCGGCTTTTTGCGCAGGTCCGGGCCCCACCTCGGTGACAATCACCCCCTGATTGATCTGCAGCCTCTCTTTCTGTTCCTGGGACAGTTCTTCAACGGTCATGCCGAGAACGTCCAGGCCCTTTTCAACGGGGGCTGCTGCACCTAGAATCCGTTCGGCGTCACCGGGCAACTCACCGATCCTAACCTCGATGTCAAAAGATTTCCCCTGGCGAATGACTTCCAGCGCAACGACCTCATCGATTGGCGTGACGCCGACCAGTGGGGGTAGATCGGACATTTTATCCAGGTCCTTGCCATCGTATTTCACGATGATATCCCCCTGCTTCAGGTCGGATTCCGCGGCGGGGCTGTCGGGCAGTATCTCGGATACCAAAGCTCCGGCGGGTTTGCTCATGGCGAATGACTCGGCCAGATCGCCGGTCACATCCTGAATCAGCACGCCCAGCCAGCCGCGGGTCACCTTGCCTTTGGCCTTGAGCTGGTCGGTGACCCTGATCGCGATATCGATGGGCACCGCGAAGGACAAGCCCATGAATCCGCCGGTTCGGCTGTAGATCTGGGCGTTGATCCCGACCACCTCGCCGTCGAGATTGAACAGGGGCCCCCCGGAATTGCCTGGATTTATGGCGACATCGGTTTGGATGAACGGGATGTAATTTTCGTTGGGCAGGCTGCGCCCCTTGGCGGACACGATACCGGCCGTGGCCGTACTCTCGAATCCAAACGGCGATCCGATCGCCAACACCCATTCACCTACGGCCAGTGCACTAGGATTGCCTATTTTGACGATCGGGAGATCTGCCGCACTGACTTTGAGAAGCGCTACGTCGCTGCGCTTGTCCGCACCAACCACCTCCGCATTGAACTCCCGGCGGTCGTTGAAGCGGACGACGATCTCAGTCGCGTCGGAAATTACATGGGCGCTGGTCAAAATGTACCCGTCAGAGGAGACAACGAATCCCGATCCCAGTGAACGGGCATCCCTGGGAAGCTCGTCCTCGTCCAGAAACCTTCTGAAAAAATCGTGAAACGGACTATCTTCCGGAAGATCCGGCATTTCGAAGCCGCGCGGCCGCGATCCCTTCAGGGTCTGGGTGGTGCTGATGTTGACCACGGCGGGCGCATTGGCTGCGACGAGTTCCGCAAAATCCGGGAGATCATTGGCGGCGAGCCCCCAGGCTATGGGCATGCCGAGCACCATGATCGGCCCCAATATCAGTCTTGCAAAGTAGTTGCACATGATTTGCCAGCTGTTCAGATTTCCTGTCTATTCTAGTAGTTTCTTGACGGACATAGCCATCATATCCACCGTCCGTGACGGAACCCCTCCAACGACCGTTACATGATAACCATCCTGGGTATGCCCAAACGCGTGGACAGCACCGATACGGGTCGATCCTTTGATCAACGGAGTGGTATTGACGCCATTTAGCACTTCGATGAAAACGGACACTGCCGCCAGCCCGTCACTATAGACGTAGTGCTCCATCATACGCTTGTTGATGGGCGAAATCCTCTTGATTTGTCTGGAGAGTTCGAAACCATCGGGAAGGTCGGCAACGGCCCACCCCGGATTCAGGACCTCGTCATTTACCGGTCCGGGGGAACCGTCGGCGGGACCGAACCACGTTAAATTCTCTTTGCCCGTATTCGGCGCGAGATCGACGCTATCGATCTTGTCCCCGATACTTACCTTGGTGAACATGTATTGCTCAACCGGCTCATTTTTGTTCGCAACCAGGGCGGCCTTCAGTAACAGTCCCGTCTTCCGATCCGCCCACAAAACGTAGCCGTACCTATACTCGTCCCGGGTTGCAATCAGGATCTGCTGCGCGGTGCGATCGGCGATTCTGTCCTCTCGCCCGAGGGTCAACGAGTAATTGTCGCTCAATTGACCGAGTCTGTGCGGAAGAATATTGGGAAAGCTCTGTTTGGGCACCTGTCGAAACTCATGCATACCCATCTTCTGCTCCGGCACATAGCACCAAACCTGCTCCGCGTCACGGACGATTTCCCTCGGCGCACCGTTAAGAGAGTAGATCCGCTCCCTTACTATCCCGTCATCCACCTGATGGGCTACCTGCATCGTCTCCAGGTTGGAGCCGTTGACGTACACGAATATACCCTGATAGCTCAAATTTACAGCAGCATCGTTCATGCGCATGAGCCAATCGTCCACTGAATCAGCGCCCGCCGTGCCGGACCAAAGGGCCAGGAACAATATAAAGCGCATCGAATTCGCCGGCTTCAGCGTTCCGAGTCGTAGCTTACGAACCTAGCGTAAGCCATCAAACCGTGCATGTTGGGCATCGGCGTAAATTCGCCGTGTTCCACCAGAAAAGCATTCAACGTGTGTTCCAGATCAGGCGAGGTGGTTTCCCACTTGGTGCCCTGGTCCATCTCCGCCACCTGTACGATACGGCTGGACTCGCCTGATTCCAGGCCCGGCAGATAACTGAACAGTCCCAGGCTCACTATTCCGGCAATGGAAGCCGCCAGTGCCAGCCCGGGTATCCACTTTACGGCAGTGGGTCTGTGCGATGGCAGCGGCCTAATCGGTTTGACGCTGGATCCCAAAACCGGCGCCATCTTTTCCGGCAGATCGGCCAGGTGAATGATCGCCTCGCGTCTGACCGCGGCACGTATCAGGTGATAACGCTGCCACGCATCGGCCAGGCGCGAGTCATCCCTAATCGCCACAAGAATGTCGTCCTGTTCCGATGAATCGAGTTCGTCATCCAGCAGAGCCGAAATTTTTTCGTGTATCACTTGGTCGGGATTGTTCATATGCGCATGTGTCTACTTCAGTAAAGGTGCCAATTGTTGATCGATTGCCTCGCGCGCCCTGAAGATCCGCGATCTGACGGTGCCAATCGGGCAATCCATGACGGCCGCAATCTCTTCGTAACTCAGTCCTTCCAGTTCCCGCAATGTTATTGCCATCTTCAGTTCCTCCGGCAACTCCCGCACCGAGTGCGCGACACGATCTGCAAGCTCCTGAGTGAGCAAATTCGACTCGGGCGTACTTATATCCCGCAGGTTACGCCCGGCTTCCGTCAACTCGGCATCCTGAGGCTCAACATCCGTGTTCGGCGGGCGCCGGCTCTGGGCAACCAGGTAGTTCTTAGCCGTATTGATTGCAATCCGATACAACCAAGTATAAAACGCACTGTCTCCACGGAACCCTCCGATCGCACGATATGCCTTTATAAAGACTTCTTGCGTGATGTCCTCGATATATCCCGAATCGTAAACGTAGCGGGACACCAGATTTGCTACTTTGTGCTGGTACTTTCTAACCAGCAAGTTGAACGCAGCATCGTCACCCGCCTGAACCCTTTTTACTATGGTCAGATCAACGCCGGGCTTATCCATAGAAATCCCGTTCAACTCGCTCACGAGGGATTTGCCCAACGCTAGGTTGAGAGACAACCGCTTGCGGACAAAGTTCGATTGGAATCACAAAGGAAATGAGGAATCGAAAAATCTTATAATCATTGGTGGCGGGATATAATACCCCAAATTCAGCGGCTAGCACCTGCCATAAACGGTATTCATCGAGATGACGCCCCCAGACACCCAACAATACGAAATCCTGGTAGTCGGGACCGGACTGGCCGGTCTGACAGTCGCGCTGCATCTGGCGGAAGCGGGCAGGCAGGTCACGATGCTTGCCAAGCGGTCGGTCACGGAGGGCTCGAGCTATTACGCTCAGGGCGGGATTGCGGCGGCAATCGGCACCGCAGATTCGTTCAAAGACCACATCGACGACACGCTGGGTGCCGGCGCAGGCCTGTGCAGCCCGACAACCGTCGATTTCATCGTCAGGAACGCACCGGACGGCATCGACTGGCTCATCGAACAGGGTGTTGATTTCAGCCGCATTCACGATCAAGGCGAATCTTTTCACCTGACTCGGGAGGGCGGGCACCGTCACCGCCGAGTCCTCCACTCTGAAGACGCTACCGGCAGGGTAATCGAACAGACCCTGGCCGACTCGGCTGACCGGCATCCCCGCATCCGCGTCCTCGAGCATCAGTTGGCGATCGATCTGATTGCGTCATCCCGGGTGGAGCCAGCCAGCCAGAACCGCTGCCTCGGTGTGTATGCACTGAACCTTGAAACCGGGATCGTACAAGCGTTGCCTGCCCGCTGCGTCGTTCTCGCAAGCGGCGGGGCCGGCAAGGCTTATCTTTATACCAGCAACCCCGATACCGCCACCGGGGACGGGATCGCGATGGCCTGGCGTGCCGGATGCCGGGTGGCAAATATGGAATTCATACAGTTCCACCCCACCTGCCTTTATCACCCACAGGCGAAGACGTTCCTTATCTCCGAAGCCGTACGTGGTGAGGGCGGACGCTTGCTGTTGCCCGACGGCAGCAGGTTCATGACCAGGCACGACGAACGCGCCGAGCTTGCCCCGAGGGATATCGTCGCCAGGGCCATAGACTACGAGATGAAAAAACACGGAATCGACTCCGTTTTTCTTGATATCAGTCACAAGCCGGATACGTTCATCGAACAGCATTTCCCCAACATTCTGTCTGCGTGCCTCAACTATGGATACGATATGCGCAAGCAACCCATACCTACGGTGCCGGCCGCTCATTACACCTGCGGTGGCGTAGTAACGGATATCAGGGGGCGAAGTGATCTGCCGGGTCTGTACGCCATAGGCGAATGCGCCTCTACCGGCATGCACGGCGCAAACAGGCTGGCGAGTAATTCACTGCTGGAATGTCTCGTGCTCGGCAAATCCGCTGCGGGCGATATCGACGCCAACCTCGATGGCTGGTTGGAATATGGCAAATCCTTGCCAGCATGGGACGAAAGCCGGGTCAGTGACCCGGACGAGCAGATCGTAGTATCACACAACTGGGACGAACTTCGGCGCTTCATGTGGGACTATGTCGGCATTGTGCGCACGACCAAACGCCTGCGGCGGGCGCACCATCGCATAAAACTGCTTACCGACGAGATCCGTGACTTCTACAGCAATTTCAGAATCAACAACGATTTGATCGAACTCAGAAACCTGGTACTCGTTTCCGACCTGATCGTACAATGTGCACTGGCCCGGCAGGAGAGCCGTGGTCTGCACTATACCCTGGACTTTCCGGGAAAAATTGCTGAGAACTCAAAAGACACCGTGCTCGTGCCATCGAACTTCGTCGGCCGTCAACTAGATCCCAGCTGGTCTCGCTCCTAATCGAGGCCCCCGTCTTTCCGGATCATCGCTATGATTCTGCCGATTTCACCATCGGGAATGGGTGTCCTGCCCCAGATCCAGTCTGCGATTGCCGGGTCCTGTTGTTCTACCAGTTTCGAGAAGGCCGTCTGGTGCGATTCGTCCAGTTCGTCGAACCGCCGCTCCAGAAATCCACCAAGCAGCACGTCCAGCTCCTTCGTGCCCCGGCGGCAATGCCAGCGCAGTCTCGATTTGAAACTGTCCGCATTTGCCACCGTATATTTAGCGCCAATCAGCGCCTGGCGACGAGGAGTTTTTTGATTTCTGAAATGGCCTTGGCCGGGTTCAAACCCTTGGGACAGGTCTTCGTGCAGTTCATGATGGTGTGACAACGATACAGCCGGAATGGGTCATCGAGTTCATCCAGACGATCCCCCGTCACTTCGTCCCGGCTGTCGGAGATCCAACGGTATGCCTGCAGCAGGGCCGCGGGACCGAGATACCGGTCGCTGTTCCACCAGTAGCTGGGGCAGCTCGTCGAACAACTCGCACACATTATGCACTCGTACAGTCCGTCGAGTTCCGCCCTTTCGTCTTTCGACTGCAATCGCTCACGATCTGGAGGTGGCGGCGTCTTCGTCTGCAGCCAGGGCTTGATGGCGGCATACTGGGCATAGAAATTCGTCAGATCAGGAACCAGGTCCTTCACTACCGGCATGTGGGGCAGCGGATAAATCTTGACTTTTCCCTTGATTTCGTCGATCGGCTTGGTGCATGCCAGGGTATTGGTGCCGTCGATATTCATTGCACATGAACCGCAAATCCCTTCCCGGCACGATCTTCGAAAGGTCAGCGTGGCGTCCGAATCGTTTTTAATCCTGATCAGCGCATCCAGGACCATCGGCCCGGAGGCATCCAGGTCTATCTGATAGCTGTCCAGTCGGGGATTTTCGCCGCCATCCGGATCCCATCTGTAGATTTCAAAGGTCTTCAGGTTGCCGGTCTGGGTCGGGCTCGAATAAGTTCTACCTTTGACGATCTTCGAATTTTTCGGCAGTGTAAATTCAGCCATAGTTGATCATTACTCGATTAAAGCGTTTGTCAGTGCGTTCGTTTGCGGCATCGATTACTTGCCTGCGACGACTAGTACACGCGGGCCTTGGGAGGTATCGGGTCGATTTCGTCTCCCAGGGTAAAATCGTGTACCGGCCGATAATCCAGGTTGGGGGTATCGCCTTCCCGAAGCCAGGCAAGCGTATGTTTCATCCAGTGCTCATCGTCCCGGTCCGGATAGTCCTCCCTAGCATGCGCACCCCGGCTTTCCTGACGGTTTATGGCGGAGTGAATGGTGACCGTCGCTTGACCAAGCAGGTTTTCCAGTTCCAGGGTTTCGACCAGATCCGTATTCCAAATCATACTTCTGTCGCTTACGTTTACGTCGCCGTAGCGTTCGCGGACCTGCGACATTTTTTTGACGCCTTCCTGCAGTACTTCGCCGGTACGAAATACCGCACAGTTGCTCTGCATTACTTTTTGCATCTCCAGCCGGATATCCGCTGTCGTGCTTCCACCCTTGGCGTGGCGCAGTTCGTCAAGATGCTCGATGGTGTTGTGCCCGGCATCCTTGGGCAGCGGGCGCTGCGCGGCATCACGATCCACGACCTGGGTCGCCCGGTGAGCCGATGCCCTGCCGAAGACGATGAGATCCAGCAAAGAATTCGAACCCAGCCGGTTTGCGCCGTGCACTGACACACACGCGGCCTCCCCGATAGCCATCAGCCCGGGCACCACCGCATCGTAGTCGCCGTCCTTGAGTGTGACGACTTCGCCCTGAAAGTTGGTTGGTATGCCACCCATGTTGTAGTGAACGGTAGGGATGACGGGTATGGGGTCCCTGGTAACGTCTACTCCAGCGAATATCTTCGCGGACTCCGATATGCCCGGGAGCCTTTCGGCCAGTAATTCCGGCCCGAGATGCTCCAGGTGGAGTTGGATATGATCCGATTCCGGCCCGACGCCACGCCCGTCTCGAATTTCGAGCGTCATCGAACGGCTGACCACGTCCCGGGAGGCAAGATCTTTGGCGTTGGGCGCGTAGCGCTCCATGAACCTCTCGCCACTGGAATTGGTCAGGTACCCCCCCTCACCGCGCGCACCCTCGGTTATCAGGCAGCCCGAGCCATATATGCCGGTCGGATGAAACTGAACGAATTCCATATCCTGCAACGGCAGCCCCGCGCGCAGTACCATGGCATTACCGTCGCCGGTACAGGTGTGTGCCGAGGTGCAGGAAAAATACGCTCTGCCGTATCCACCCGTGGCAAGCACGGTCATCTTCGCGCGGAAACGGTGCAGGGTACCGTCTTCCAGGCACCAGGCCATCACGCCGCGGCACTCGCCGTCTTCCATGATCAGATCCAGCGCGAAATACTCGATGTAGAAGGTGGCAGCGTGCTTCAGTGCCTGCTGGTAGAGCGTATGTAAAATCGCATGTCCGGTGCGATCCGCCGCCGCACAGGTTCGCATGGCCTGGCCTTGTCCGAAATGTGTGGTCATACCACCAAAGGCGCGCTGGTAGATCTTGCCCTCGTCCGTTCTGGAGAACGGGACACCGTAGTGTTCGAGTTCCACGACCGCGGCCGGTGCCTCCCGGCACATGTACTCGATAGCGTCCTGATCGCCGAGCCAGTCAGAGCCCTTGACCGTGTCATACATGTGCCAGCGCCAGTCGTCTTCACCCATATTTCCCAGAGCGGCGCTCATGCCGCCTTGTGCGGCGACCGTATGGCTCCGGGTTGGAAAAACCTTGGTGATGCAGGCCGTGGACAAGCCGGCCGACGCCGTGCCGAAGGCTGATCGCAGACCTGCCCCGCCCGCACCTACCACAACCACGTCGTAGGTGTGGTCGATAATCGTGTAGTCTCCTTGCACGCTAGACTCCCAGAAAAATTCGCAGAACCAAAAGGACCGCTATTACCGAAAACAACGCGACCAACAGTTTGATCGCAATAAGCACAGCCATTTTTAACCACTCTGTGTGGACGTAGTCTTCCACGACAACCTGCAAACCAAGTGCGGCGTGCCAGAAGACCGCCAGTACAAACGATACGAACAGAGCGGCATTTAGCGGGGACTGCAGCCACCCGGACGCGACCTCATGGCTCGAGCCGGCCAGCGAAATTACAGACCAGACGAACCAGATCCCCAACGGGATCAGGGCGATTGACGTAATGCGCTGCCACCACCAGTGATCGACGCCCGATTTAGCCGAGCCAAGGCCCAGGACGCGTGCAAGCGGAGTCTTGAGCGCCATCAGCCTGCCCCCCTTGCCATGTATGCCGCTATCCACGTCAAAAGAGTCAGCGCAACCGCGGCGGCGATGACCGCCCGGCCGCTGCGATAGGCGTCATCCAGTTCCAATCCCATGCCGACATCCCAGAACAGATGACGGATTCCATTGCACAAATGATAGTAGAACGCGAGAGACCAGAGCAGCAGCAGCGCACGCCCGATAAAGGAGCCTAGGTATTCCCGGGCATGAGAATACGCTTCTTGACCAGACTCTAGTGACCAGAGCCAGTAAACGAAAAACGGAATACCCAGGCTCAAGAAAATCCCCGAGGCCCGGTGGGCGACGGACAATATAGACGTCAGTTGTGGTCTGTAGATCTGCAGGTGAGGTGATAGGGGTCTGTTTGTCATTTTCTCGGATGGATCTTACGACAGGACACTAGAACATACTCGTTGACATACTCGTTGAAAAACACCTTCAAAAATCAATACAACGACCTTTGCGCTCCCAGTCGCCGTAACGGGTAGGTTCTGGGCCCGAGGGCCCGCCGGTTTCCTTCTGGCGCCCAATTTTTGAGTCCCGCTTGGGTTGCATGGGGGGTGGCGCCTCGCCGGTTCGATTTTTAAGCCTTTTCTTCATCATTGTGCGGTGCAATAAAAACTTGTATTCTGTACTGTAACGTTTTGAAAAACAAGCTGCGAATGATTCAAACGGACTATGTGCGGGGTGCGGCGTGAAAGAAAATTCGCTTCACGACGGTCTGGGATTCGGGCCCACGGGATACAGTTATTTTGGCTCTGAAGTCGCGGAGAACGGCATCCAGCGTCAAGAAAGATTCATTTGCGATCTTTCGCACCTTGGATTTGCCATCGCGGCGGGACCTGACGCGATTTCTTTCCTGCACGGCCAACTAACCAACGATCTGCAAAACCTCGGGGGCGGTGACTCACAACTTACCGGCTATTGCACACCCAAAGGCAGAGTGGTTTGTATATTCCGGGCGCACCTCGACGACGGCAAAGTTCTGCTGCAGGCAAATAAGTCCGTTCTGCCCTCCTCGCTCGAGACACTGCGACGTTTCGTTCTGCGTGCCAAGGTCGAATTGGAATACAGCAATGACATCGAGAGTATGGGGGTGGTCGGAAGCGAATGCGGCCGGGCCCTGGCGGAATTGACCGGCGGTGTTCCTGAACAGGCGGACGGAGTCTTGGCGACAGCGGGAGTCACCATAATCTGCCATACCCCGGCCACACCGGAGCGTTATCAGGTCATCGGCCCACCGGCTTCTCTGGACCCTTTGCGACACGAACTGTTCGGCGCGTGGCCCAGGGCAGGCAGCTGGGCATGGGCATCATTAGATGTCGAACAATGCCAGCCCGTAATCTTCGAACAAACGACAGAGAAATTCGTTCCGCACAGCCTGAATATGGACCTTGTAAAGGCCGTCGATTTCCACAAGGGCTGTTATCCGGGGCAGGAGATCGTCGCCCGCATGCAATATCTGGGAAAGCCCAAATACCGTATGGTCCGCGCGAGAGTGGACGCTGATTCGCTACCGGCTCCGGGCGATAGGCTCTACGCATCCGACAAGGATCAGAGCATCGGCATGCTGGTCAACGCCGTGCCCGCAGATCGAGGTTACGATATCCTGACCACGGTACGTATCGAATACCTTGAAGGCGGCGAGCTCAGGCTGAACGAAAGATCGGGCGCACACGTTGAGCTGTTGGATATGCCATACACCCTGGACGATGCTGCCTCCGGCAAGTAACGAAGGAAAAAAAGCGGCGCGGCCTACGGCAATATGGGCTGGACGACGGAGCCTTCCTGCATCGGCTCGATGACCTGAAAAAACACCTCGCCTTCCTTGATCATACCGAGTTGGACTCTGGCCCGCTCTTCCAGAGCATCGGTACCCCGTTTGAGGTCGATCACGTCCGCCCTCAGGCGCTGATTTCGTTTTTCGAGTGCCGCATTGGTGTCTTCCTGCACCATAACGGCAGCCTCCAGCGCCGTCAGACGAACGTAGCCAAAATCACCCAGCCAAACCGTGTACTGGAGTGCCAGAAACATCAGGGCTAGCGACGCCAGAATGGCGCGCATCCCGCCTCCGATGCTTGACAGATTGAAATGCATTAGGTTTTGTATATTAGCTAGCCGCCACTGCCGCGTAAAGCGTTGATTCCCGGGTAGCGAACGCGCTCCTCGAGCTCCGACTCGATTTTAAGCAAACGATTGTATTTCGCCACCCGCTCGGAGCGGCACAGGGATCCGGTCTTGATTTGACCCGCCGAGGTCCCCACCGCCAGATCCGCAATCGTGGTGTCTTCGGTTTCCCCTGATCGATGTGAAATAGTGGCGCGGTATCCCGCATCGTGGGCCATGCGAATTGCCGCCAACGTTTCAGTCAATGTGCCAATCTGGTTGAGCTTGATGAGTATGGAATTGGCCGCCTTGATTTCGATGCCTTTGCGGAGTATCGCGGTATTGGTGACGAACAGGTCGTCTCCAGTGAGCTGCACGCGTTCGCCTATGCGTTCGGTCAGCGCCGTCCAGCCGGACCAGTCATCCTCTGCCATTGCATCCTCGACCGACACGATTGGATACTTTTCCACCCAGCGGGAAACGTAGTCCGAAAAACCCGCCGTATCCAGCTCCAGGCCTTCCACGCTCAGTCTATACTTACCGTCGGTGTGGAATTCCGAGCTGGCAACGTCCAGGCCCAGACAAACATCGGTGCCAGCAACGTAACCAGCCCGTTCTATTGCCTCCATGACGACCGCGACGGCGGCCTCGTTGGACTCGAGTTCAGGCGCGAATCCGCCTTCGTCACCCACCGATGTGCTGAGCTTTTTCTCGTGCAACACGGACTTCAGCAGGTGAAAAATCTCCGCGCCCATCCGTAATGCCTCTGCAAATGTGGCCGCACCCGTGGGCAGGATCATGAATTCCTGGAAATCTATGCCATTGTCCGCATGCGCACCGCCATTGACGATGTTCATCTGTGGCACCGGCATCAGGAATTCCCCTTTCTTGCCGAAGATGTCGGCGATGTGCTCATAAAGAGGCATACCGTTGCAGTTTGCGCTGGCCCTGGCCGCGGCAAGTGACACTCCGAGAATCGCATTGGCGCCGAATCGTGATTTGTTTTCGGTTCCGTCCGATTCGATCATGATCTTGTCGATGGTTGCCTGATCTTCAGCGTCCATGCCCAACACGGCGTCACGGATCGCCGTATTTACGTTGGCAACCGCTTTGAGTACACCCTTGCCCAGGTATCGGTGCGGATCGCCGTCTCTCAACTCCAGTGCTTCCAGAGTGCCCGTGGAAGCCCCGGAGGGCACCGCCGCAGAACCGACCGAACCATCTTCCAAAATCACATCGGCCTGAACGGTAGGGTTACCCCTCGAATCCAGGATTTCCCATGCTTGAACATCTGCAATTTTCGCCATAATTACTCCAAAGGTCGGGTTACACCCGAAGAGTGTGCCAGGACATCTCGGGCCGAAAAAGCACTAGCAACTTTTGCCGGTTTGGCGGCTCTGACCTGTGGATTGCGCCAAGGCCGGGGGCGGCCGACCAGCATCGTAAACCCTTACAGCGGGGCCTGGACCCGCCAGCGTCGGGATGGGCGTCGTCAATACAGACCATTTTTACAGTCGAAGCAAAATAACCTAGTGTAATGTTTCAAAAATAGCTTTGCATTTGTATTGAGTCGATTGTATCCCGCGGAGTACAGATTTTGACTGGATCGCTACGTCGCTAAGCGCCTCGCGATGACAACCGCAGTCATTGCGAGCGCAGAGAAACAATCCAGTAAAACACACTATTTACACCCGCCTGGTATCAAAACAGATAACCACTTGTGAAACATTACACTAGCATTGTCAAGTTCTTCGCAGGAAGTCAAATTCGCCTGGCAAGAAATGCGGGCTAGACCTCGGGCCACCGCAGCTGCTTAGCAGCCGCATCGAGTGCCATCAAGGGTTCGATCAATGCTTCCAGTTTTCCAAGTGGCCACGCGTTCGGGCCATCGCTGAGTGCATTATCGGGATTGGGGTGCGTCTCCATGAACAGTCCGGAGACGCCCGCCGCCACCGCGGCCCTTGCCAATACGGCAATGAATTCACGCTGACCGCCCGATCGAGTGCCCTCGCCTCCAGGAAGCTGTACCGAATGGGTGGCGTCGAAGACCACCGGACAATTCGTTCGTCCGAGCACTGCCAGGGATCTCATATCCACGACCAGGTTATTGTATCCGAATGTCGAGCCGCGTTCACACACCAATATTCGGCCTTCCGCACCGGCATCGATTGCCTTGGTGACGACACTGATCATTTCCCGTGGGGATAAAAACTGGCCTTTCTTGATGTTGAACGGTTTCCCGGATGCCGCTACCGCGTCGATCAGGTCAGTCTGGCGGCACAGATATGCGGGCGTCTGCAGTACATCGACGACAGGCGCGGCGGTTTCGACTTCCGCCGGGAGATGCACATCGGTGAGTACCGGACACCCTATCTGCTTCTTGACCTCGCTGAGGATAGACAGGCCTTCATCTATCCCCGGTCCTCTGAATGATTTCCCGGATGTCCGATTGGCCTTGTCATAGGAAGATTTGTATACGTAAAAAATACCCAATCTGGTCGCAACTTCATCAATTGCTCCGGCGGTATCTATCGCCGATTGTCGGGATTCGATGACGCAAGGACCAGCGATCAGAAACATCGGCCGATCGGGGCCGATCTCCTCGCCACAAAGCTTCACTGAGCGACGGCCCTGGCCGGTGCATCGGTGCCACGGCTCCTGGATTCACTGAATTTTCGTGCCGCCAGCACATAGCCTGAGAACAGTGGATGCCCGTCTCTGGGTGAAGAGGTAAATTCAGGGTGAAACTGACACCCAACGAACCAGGGATGTTTCGGCAGTTCTACTACCTCCACGAGGTCATCTCGAGTAACGCCTGCAATAGTCAGGCCGCTCTCCTCGAGCCGTCCGCGAAAGTTGTTGTTGAACTCGTATCGGTGTCGATGCCGTTCCACGATCTGGTCTTCTCCATAACATTCGTGAGTCGTGGTGCCGGAAAGGAGCTGTATCTGCTGCCCGCCCAATCGCATAGTACCTCCCAGTTCTGAGTCGACCGTGCGCCTTTTCAGGGAACCGTCGGCGTCCACCCATTCCGTGATAAGAGCAATCACTGGGTACGGCGTGGTGCTGTCGAATTCCGTGCTGTGCGCGCCGTGAAGGCCCGCAACATTTCTGGCGAACTCGATGACGGCAATCTGCATACCAAGACATATGCCCAGATACGGCAGGTTGTGCTCTCTGGCATATTTGACGGCGCTTATTTTACCTTCAATGCCGCGTTGACCAAACCCACCCGGTACCAATATTGCGTCTACACGATCCAGACACCCCGTTTTTCCATCCTCCAGGGTCTCGGAATCCACGTAGTCGATATCGATCCCGGTGCGCGTATGGATACCCGCGTGTTTCAACGCTTCTGATAATGACTTGTAGGACTCGGTCAGTTCGACGTATTTGCCGACAAGCGCGATGCGCACACGCTTGTTCGGATGCTCTCCATCGTGCACCACCTTGTTCCATTCCGACAGGTCGGCACGGGGGGCCTCCAGGCCCAGCTGCTGGAGTACGATCTCGTCCACCTTCTGGTCCCTGAACATCGCCGGGATCTTGTAGATACTGTCCTGGTCGGTTGCCGAGATCACCGCGTCCTTTGTAACGTTGGTAAACATGGCGATTTTTCGCCTTGCATCGTCTTCAAGCGGGTCTTTCACACGGCAAATGAGAATATCCGGTTGAATACCAATGCTTCTCAACTCCTTGACCGAGTGCTGGGTCGGCTTGGTCTTAATTTCTCCCGCCACCTCGATATACGGTACCAGCGTGAGGTGGACAAAAACCGTGTCTGCGGGTCCCAGGTCGATGCGCATCTGCCTGATCGCTTCCAGAAAAGGTAAGGACTCGATGTCGCCGACCGTCCCGCCAATCTCGACCAGTGCGATATCGGCATCCCCGGCCCCTTCGACGATGCAGTTCTTTATCTCGTCCGTAATATGGGGTATGACCTGAACGGTACCACCCAGATATTCGCCCCGCCGTTCCTTCCGGATGACGCGCTCGTAAATCTGTCCGGCTGTGAAATTGTTTCGGTGGCCCATCGTGGTCCGTACAAAGCGCTCGTAGTGCCCCAGGTCGAGGTCTGTCTCCGCGCCGTCGGCGGTCACGAACACTTCGCCGTGTTGAAATGGACTCATTGTCCCAGGGTCAACATTGATGTAAGGATCGAGCTTGAGCAGGGTCACCTTCAGCCCTCGGGATTCCAGGACGGCGCCGAGCGACGCCGCGGATATGCCTTTGCCGAGGGAAGACACAACGCCGCCGGTGATGAAGATATATTTGGTCATCGCCTTAACCGAATAATTGAGTGAAAATTGGGGACGGGAGTGATGACCGCCCCGGACGGTGCTACAGGATACCAGCCCTTCCCGCTTTAAGGAAATAAATCTTGAACTTATTTGTGCACACCTTCCTTGTCAATCAGCTCGAATGTCACTCCGGGCTCGTTTTCTCCCGCTGCATAGGGCTGGCAATAACAAACTCCGACAACGCCTGCCAGACTGTCCCCGATATACAACAGCGGTATGTCATTGCGTTGCCACGGCGGAATGCCCTTTTCCTGAAAAATCTTTTTCAGCTTTTTATGGTAGAGACTTCCAGGCACTTGACAACTTTCACCGCCTCGTCTGGGCCGAATGATGATCGTCGAGTTGTCGTAAACAGAACTCCGTATCCCCGTTCCCCGCGCAGGGCGCGCGACCAGTCTTCGATCATGAATTAAAACAGGATCCGTTGCGTTCCTGTCCCAGTTCAGCGTGGAAAATGTTGTCATTTGTCGGGTTGCCGACAAGTATAGCCAATCCCGGTAACGGCGAACCTCGGTCCCAGGCCAGGACAACAGGCACGTCGGCTCCCGCTCCTCTGCGATCAATGAGTCAATCACATTGAACAGCCGGCGCCGATGCGGAATTTCAAACCCGCATTGAACGAACCACATTCGCAGGGCGTTCGTCATTCGACGCCGACCGTGCGAGGTCAGATCCGAGATCGACAACAGGTTGAAGCGCCCTTCCCGGCAACGGCGCATGGCGGCAAGGTCCGATTCCGCAATCTCGTCGAGCAGTTCACTCGCGTCGAGCCAGTTCTCCGCACTGCGCGCGATGACGCCATCGACACCCCGCCATTTTTCCCGCACCACGGGCAACACCCTGTGTCGAAGATGGTTTCTGGTATACCTGCAGTCAACATTCATCGGGTCTTCAATCCAGTGTAGCCCATGCTCGATCGCGTATTCTACGATACTCTTTCGCACCACTCCCAGCATAGGCCGCCAAAGGCTTCCGTGCGCCAGGGGCCTAGATTTCCTGATGCCCGCCAAGCCGCGAACGCCCGACCCGCGGAAAAAATTAGCCAGTACGGTCTCCACCTGATCATTTAGATGATGCGCGGTCATCAGCACCGATCCCTTGCTCATCTGTGCCTGCAGCCATTCATATCGCGCCTCCCGCGCCATTGCTTCCGTTCCGCGGCCGCGGGGATTACCCGGCTCCATTGCATGCGATTCCATACGCACACCCCGCAATCGGCATTGCTCCTTGCAGTGCAGCTCCCATGCACCGGCTTGTTCATTCAATGCGTGATTGAAATGCAGGGCGGTGATTCGTTCAGGATCGATGCTGTCGATAGACACGAGTGCGTGCAGTAATGTTGTGGAGTCGAGGCCGCCACTAAAGGCGACAAAAATCTCCTCATGCTGGCCGAGTTCAAAATCAGACCGCAGGATGCGCTCCAATCGCCCGGCATCGAATCGATCATGCATGAACAATTGGGTCAGACAAGATTGATTATTTCGCAGCAGAGACCATGCCCTATTGCAGAATCAAACGAATCAATCGCGTCTGACTCCGTTGACATGTCTAACCCCATCGATGGAAACGGCTCACCCTGTCGCGTAGTTACCGTATTGCATCAGGCGTGACTGGCGTTCTTCGAGCAACTCTTCGACCGGCTTCGAGCAAAGGATGTCGAGGTTTCTCACAACAGCGCTTTTCAGTATTTCCGATATCGCTTCCGGGTTTCGATGCGCGCCGCCGAGCGGCTCCGAAATGATCTCGTCGATCAATCCCAATTGGTGTAGTTTTTTAGACGTCATTCCCATGGCCTCGGCCGCGTCCGCCGCCTTGTCCGCGCTCTTCCAGAGAATCGAAGCACATCCCTCCGGCGAAATCACCGAATAAGTAGCGAACTCCAGCATCAACAATCGATCGCTTACACCGATCGCCAACGCGCCTCCGGACCCGCCTTCCCCGATGACAACGGCAACGACCGGTATCGAGAGCTCCGCCATAACGAATAGGTTACGGGCGATCGCTTCGCTTTGTCCGCGTTCTTCGGCGCCAACGCCGGGATATGCGCCCGGAGTATCGATCAATGCTACGATGGGCATACAGAATTTTTCTGCCATACGCATCAGGCGCAGCGCTTTGCGGTATCCTTCCGGCCTGGGCATTCCGAAGTTTCTGAAAACCTTTTCATTGGTGTCTCGCCCTTTTTGATGTCCGACCACCACCACGGATCGTGCACCCAGACGCGCCAATCCGCCGACGATCGCATGATCGTCCCCAAACATTCGGTCCCCGTGCAGTTCATGGAAATGATCGAATATTCTTTCTATGTAGTCCAAAGTGTAGGGCCGCTGAGGATGACGGGACAGCCGAGAGATCTGCCAGGACGTTAGTGAGCTGAATATCGATTCGGTCAGCTTCGTGCTTTTTTTCTGCAGGCGTGCGATCTCATCTGAAATATTTACCCCCCCTTCCGAACCTACAAGCTTAAGTTCTTCGATCTTTGCCTCGAGTTCAGCAATGGGTTGTTCAAAATCAAGGAAATTAAGATTCACATTTTTTACCGTCCCATTATCGTGCCGTACAATAGTCCTGATTTTTCATCAGCATCAAGCTGCTGATTCTATACTTCCATCTGTTGACGCTAACGGTGTCTTGCGATACGAAACCATTACGCAGTCATCACCCACCAACTCGCGCAGCGACGCCAGCAATCCTCCATCCAGTCGGATCCGTGCTCCATCATTTATCTCGAACCGGCCTTCCTCGTTGTTGGTAGCATACTGCAACATTACCTTGCAGTCCCCTCCCGATGCTCGTTTCAGCAAGTCCGCCAAGCTGTCGATCACAGCCAAATCCGCGGATGACCTGCTGATAGAGAGTATCAGCGTATCGGCAAATGCTTCTCTTGCCTGTTCGAGGCTGTAAACGGATTCCGCCGCCATTTTGTATCCGCCGGTATATTCGTCCACGCTGACCTGCCCGTAGACAACGAGCAGGCTGTCTTTCCTGATCACATCCCGGTGCCGGGAGAATAGTTCCGAAAAAACCGCCAGCTCGAGCCTCGCGGTCTGGTCATCCAGCGTAACAAAAGCCATCCTTCCGCCTCGGCGGGTATTCATAATGCGCATAGCGACGACGAGGCCAGCCACCACGAGCGCCCGGTCGCGATCCGGATTCAGGTCGGCCAGTCTGGCATGAATGATCTGATCAAGATCTTCGCGGAAACCGTCGATGGGGTGGCCGCTAAGGTACAGCCCAAGCGTGTCTTTTTCCGCATTCAGGATTTGTTCTTCACTCCATTCCTCGGTCTCCGCATATCTGGCCGCGGTTTCATGGGAGGCCTCGATCCCGAACAGATCCGACTGACCCACCCTTCTATTCTGGAATTTCTGCTCGGCGAGATCCAGTGCAAGCGGCAGCGTTGCCATGAGACTCGCGCGGTGTGTTCCAAGATCGTCCAGCGCGCCGGCCTGAACAAGCGATTCAAGCGCTCTTTTGTTGATGCGCTTCGTATCAACGCGTGTACACATATCAAACAAATCAGTGAATTTTCCCTTTTCGTTTCTTGCATGGATCAGGGCCTCGATAACGGCAAAGCCAAGCCCTTTAATGGCGCCGAGACCGTAGGTGATACTGCCGTCACCCGTCGCCTTAAAATCGTATCGACAGGTATTTATGTTGGGCTCCTCGATTTCGAGCCCCATATCCCGGCATTCGGCAATGAGCGTAACCACCCGGTCGGTGTTCTCCATATCCGCGGATAATGAGGCGGCCATGAAGTGGGCCGGATAGTGCGCCTTGAGCCATGCCGTCTGGTAAGTGATTACCGCATAGGCTGCTGAATGCGACTTATTGAATCCGTACCCGGCAAACTTTTCCATCAAATCGAAAATATGTGTCGCCGTCTTCTCGGCAATATCGTTCTTTACCGATCCGTCCACGAAAACTTCCCTTTGAGTGGCCATTTTCCTCTCGTTCTTCTTGCCCATTGCGCTTCTGAGCAAATCCGCCGAGCCCAGCGAATATCCCGCCAGCGCCCTTGCGATTTCCATTACCTGCTCTTGATATAGAATGACTCCATAGGTTGGTTTCAGTATGGGCTCCAACAGTGGGTGGGCGTATTTAATCGTCGCCCGGCCGTACTTGCAATCGATGAAATCGTCGACCATGCCGGATTGCAGCGGACCCGGACGGTACAGTGCGACCAGCGCGACCAGATCATCGAAACAATCTGGTTGCATGCGCTGGATCAGGTCTTTCATGCCCCTTGATTCGAGCTGGAACAAAGCCGTGGTCTGGCATCTCTTCAGCAGATCAAAAGTCGGGGGATCGTCCGCCGGCAATTCCTTCAGCGAGACCATGCCGTGCTCGCTGCCAACGTCACTGTCGTTTATGGCCTTTACCGCCCGGTCGATTATGGTCAGTGTTCGCAGCCCGAGAAAATCGAATTTGACCAGTCCCACCGCCTCGAGGTCGTCCTTGTCGAACTGCGTCACCATCTGGTCGCTGCCCTGTTCGCAGTACAGGGCGGCAAAGTCGGTTAGTTCCGACGGGGCGATGACGACGCCACCGGCGTGCTTTCCGACGTTTCGGGCAAGGCCTTCGAGGCCGCGAGCGATATCCACCATCTCCCTGAGTTCCTCCTCCTTTTCATAGCGCTCGGCCAGCAATTCCTCCTGCTTCAGCGCCTTGTCGAGTGTCATGCCCACTTCGAACGGGATGAGCTTTGCGATCTGATCGACGAAGCCGTACGGCATGCCGAGCACCCGGCCGACATCCCTCACCACCGCTCTCGCGGCCATGGTGCCATGAGTAACGATCTGCGAAACCTTGTCGCGGCCGTATTTCCGCGTCACGTACTCGATCACCCTGTCGCGCCCCTCCATGCAGAAATCGATGTCGAAATCCGGCAACGAAACCCGTTCGGGATTGAGGAAGCGTTCGAACAGTAAACCGTGTTCAATGGGATCCAGCTCCGTGATTCCGAGTGACCAGGCTACCAGTGACCCGGCCCCCGATCCCCTGCCGGGCCCAACCGGAATATCTTTTTGCTTCGCCCAGTTGATGAAATCGGCAACGATAAGAAAATACCCGGAAAAACCCATACTCGTAACGATGTCGATTTCCTCTTGCAGACGCCGTTGATATGCTTCCGCGTCATTCAATCGTTGCTCATGTGCTTCAAATTTCATTCGCAGGCCTTGCCGGGCCTGCTCCTCGAGGGTTGCATCTACCGTGGTGGACGAGGCTACTTTGAACCTGGGCAAAAAATAATCTCCCAAATTCATCATGTAGTTGCAGCGTTTCGCTATTTCGCCGGTGTTCTGGATTGCCTCCGGGATGTCGCGGAAAAGTTCCGACATTTCCTGCGGCGACCTGAAAAATTGCTGCTCCGTGAAATTTCGCGGTCTTCTGTTATCGCTCAGTATTCTTCCCTCGTGAATACAGACACGGATTTCATGAATCTGGAAATCTTCACGATGGAGGAAATTGACATCATTCGTTGCCACAACCGGCACGCCCTTCAATGCCGCAAGCGACGTGGCCTCAGCTAAGTAGTCCTCCTCATACGGTTTCCCGACGCGCCTCAACTCGATGTAAAACTTGTCTCCAAAGTACTCGGAATAATCATCGATCAGCTGATTCACCCGATCCGTGGTTGCCTGAAGCAAAGCGATTCCGAGGTCACCCTCCTGCGCACCCGATAGCGCGATCAACCCTTTGCCGTGCTCCCTGAACCATGGCTTTCTGATGCAGGCTTTACCATTGTGCTGTTCCGAGCGATATGCCCGTGTCAGCAGGCGGCACAGGTTCTTGTATCCCGACTGATCCTTTACGAGCAGGGACAGCCGGGTCGGCGCGTTCGATTTCTGCTCATTATGTATCCACACATCCGCTCCGATGATCGGTTTGATGCCCGCTGACAGCGCGGCCCTGTAGAATTTCACCACGCCGTAGATATTGGCCTGGTCGGTCAACCCCATGGCAGGCATTCCGAATTTTCGTGCCGCGGCTATCGCATCCCGCACGCGAACCGTGCTGTTGGACAGGGAATACTCCGAGTGGAGGTGCAGGTGGACGAACTGAGCGGTCACTACAGATCCAGTTGCCGTTGCCACAGCGCCTCTCGAACCGGGGAAAAGCTGCGCCGGTGGATTTCGCATGCCCCATCGCGCCTGAGCGCTTCCAGGTGCCGGGATGTAGCATACCCCTTGTTACGGTTGAATCCGTATTTTGGATAGGCCTCGTGCAGCATGCACATCTCCCGGTCACGTGCCACTTTCGCCACGATGGAGGCCGCGGATATCGACGGTTCACTCAGATCGCCCTTGACGATGGTTACCGCCCTGCACGCCAGCTCTGGGGCAAAGCATCCATCGATCAGGCTGACATCCGGCATGACGGAAAGCGATTCGACCGCTCGTTTCATGGCCAGAAGGGCTGCCTGAAGGATGTTGATCCGATCTATTTCATCGACGTCACAACGCCCCGTACTCCAGGCAACGGCCTGGTGTTTTATCAATTCACTCAGAATTTCCCGCTTTTCTGGGGACAGCTTCTTGGAGTCCGTCAATCCCGCCAGTTCATAGCCTTCTGGCAGTATGACGGCTGCCGCAATCACTGGGCCGGCCAGGGGTCCGCGTCCAACTTCGTCCACACCTGCAACAATCATCGTCATCCGATCAATCGGTAATCAAACTCGCCACCACCTCCGCCGCCCTTTCGTTAGCGCCGCAGCAAAGCGCTGATATGATAGCACCGAACGAATCCGAGACCGTCCTGGAATACTCCTGGTCGAGCAGGTAGCGAGACATTGCGCCGACCAGATTTTCTACCGTGGCATCGGCCTGGAAAAACTCCGGAACTATCGGCTCGTCGAGGAGGTGGTTGGGCATGGAGAAATAGTCGACGTGGGCCAGCATCCTGACCAGGACCGCAGATACCCACGACCCCTTGTACGTCACGACCATGGGCACCCTCAGAAGCGCAGCTTCGAGCGCCGCGGTGCCAGAGGCCAGGAGAGCGGCGTCGGAGGCGGCGATAACTGTCCTGGACATGCCATCCACGACGTCTACCCGGACGCCGGGATTTTTCTCGAGCAGTGACTGAAAATACGATCTGGTTTCGTTGTTCGCAAACGGGGCGACAAATCTGATGTCCGGGATCCGCCTGCCGAGTTCCCTGGCGACCTCGATGAACAACTCCCCCAGCTTCTGCAACTCGATCATCCTGCTGCCGGGTAAAAGTGCGGCAATCCTGGTCCCCTCCGTTGGCATGCCAAGCCCTGCCCTGATTTCGGCCTTGTCGTAATCTTTGTCGACCTCGTCGGCGATAGGGTGACCGACAAAGTCCACAGGGACTCCATGTCGCTCGTAGTAACTGGCCTCGAAAGGGAAAAGGGTCAGCATGTGTGATACGGACCGCTTGATTTTTCTTATCCTGTAGCCTCGCCAAGCCCAAACCGTAGGGCTGACGTAGTGCACGGTGGTAACGCCCTTTTGTCGCAGTTTTCCCTCCAGACCAAGATTGAAATCAGGCACGTCTATTCCAACGAACAGCGATATTTCCTGTTCCAGGAAATATCTGTACAGTGCGCGTCGAATTTTCAGAATATCTCGCACACTCTGCAGCAGTTCGTCCAGGCCCATGATAGAGATGCGCTCCATATCGTAGAGCTTTTTCATCCCGGCCCGTTCCATCAGAGGCCCGCCAACACCAACGAGTTCGATTTCCGGTATGCGGCGAGACAACGCCTCGATCAATCCGGCGCCAAGATAATCACCCGACGGTTCGCCGGCAACGACTCCGACTCTCATGGGGCCGCGGCTAACGTATGATGCCGCGCTCGGATGTCGTCACGAAATCGACAAGCCGTGGCACGTACCGCCCTTGCCAGGCATGATCCTTTAGTCTTGAAATCGCGTCCTGCAATGATAATCCGTTTCGGTAGATGATTTTATAGGCGCTCTTGAGTTCGGAAATATCCTTATCGGTAAAGCCCCTGCGCCTGATCCCCTTGGTATTGACACCGTGAGGCGAGGCCCGGTTGCCGGCGGCCACGACGTAAGGCGGGACGTCCTGAAAACACACTGAACCGATTGCGGTAATACAGTGCTCGCCAACTCTACAAAACTGATGGATCAGAGAAAAACCGCCGAGCACGGCATAGTCCCCCACACTGACATGCCCGGCCAGGCTGGCGCAATTTGCAAAGATGGTCCTCGACCCCACCTGGCAATCGTGGGCTATATGAACGTAGGCCATCAAAAAATTGTCATTAGCAATACGCGTAACCCCGCCGCCTTGTGCGGTACCTCGATTGATAGTGCAGTACTCCCGGATCAAGTTGCGCTGCCCGATATCCAGCCTCGTTTTTTCATCTTTGTATCCGAGGTGCTGCGGCGCTTCCCCAATGGAGCAGAACTGATAGATCCTGGTGTCGCTGCCAATATTGGTATCACCGTTGATTACGACATGCGGCCCGATCCACACCCCGTCCTGGATTTTTACATCCGGCCCCACGACCGAGTAGGGGCCTATGTAAACGTTATCTCCAATTTGCGCCCCTGCATCGACAATGGCGCGTTCATGTATCACTCACAGGTCCTTATACGTAAACATCAATTCAGCGGAACAGCACAATTGATTCTCTACCTTTGCCTGACCAGCGCACTTCCACATATTCCTGATCCGCCTCAGAGGCTGAACATTTATATCGATGGTATCGCCGGGTTCGACCGGCCTTTTGAACCTGGCCTTGTCGATACCCGTGAACAGGTAGACACGCTTGTCGCTGCTTTCCTCGCCCAGCTCCTTGCTAGCCATGATGGCGCATGCCTGGGCAATGGCCTCCACGATGAGCACCCCCGGCATTACCGGGCGATGCGGGAAATGACCGGCAAAGTACGGTTCATTGGCGGTGACGTTTTTCTTGGCGATCAGATACTCGCCCTTTTTATAGTCCAGCACGCGGTCAACCAGCAGGAAAGGGTATCGATGAGGCAGGTAATTCTTGATTTCGTGAATATCCATGGATATCCCTATTGCGCTTCAGTGCTGATCCGTTACTTGGGGAACGTTACTTGTTAACCGGCGTTGGCCTTTTCGGGCCCCGACCATGCTCCCACTACTCATCCACTTTCGTCTTGGAGAGTGCCGCCAGCACCTTGTCCGTGATGTCGATGCGGTTGCTTGCGTATATTGCCCCCTGATGAATAATGAGGTCGTACTTTTCGGTCTCGGCGATCTTGGCAACAACTTTCAGCACCACCCTTTCCAGTTTTCTCAGTTCTTCGTTCTGGCGCACGTTCAGTTCTTCCCTAAATTCTTCCGTATCGCGCTTTATTTTGCGTCGCAAGTCTCGCACGTCCTTTTCCAGTTCCTTGCGGTCCGACTCGGCCAACACCAGGGCTTTTTTCTCGAGTTCGGACTCGATTTTCTTCAGCTTCTCTCTTTGCCCGGTGAGTTTTTGGTCTTTTGGATCGAATTCCGCTTTGAGCTTTTGGAGTACGGTTTCCGCGTGCGTGGATGTCTCGATTGCCTTTGCCATGTTGACATAAGCAATTTTGAGTTCGGACACCTGCGCATTCGTGATCGAAACGAGTCCAAGCAGAAAATGTCGTCGACACGAGTCCAAGCATAAAAAATCCTGATATTCCCAGAAAAACTCTCATCATTACCGTCACCAAGATGAAATGTAGCTAGTTGAAAAAGCGTCCGCGCGTGAATTGAATGCGTTCTATTTCATCACCAGGCCTGTCGTTGAGGGGTTCAGCTATGGATAAAGACAACGGACCGACCGGAGAATACCAGTTGAATGCCACACCCGCAGAAAATCGCATCTCGCCAAGGTCGATATCCTGACCTGGCCCATACACCTGCCCTCCGTCCACGAACAACGAAAAGCGCTTGTCCTTCCCGGTTGATCCGGGAAGAGGAAACAGAAGTTCCGTATTGACCAGCACCCTTCGATCGCCACCAATCGGTTCGGGCGAATCTCCCAGATCCTTAGGGCCAAGCGAACGCGCTTTGTATCCCCGCACGCTCGTCGCACCGCCGGCAAAGAAGTTCTTGAAAAAAGGCAGCGCATTGGTGTCGCCGTAGCCGTCACCGTAGCCGAGTTCGCCGCCGATTTTGTAGGTAAATGTCTTGCTGATCGGCCAATAACGCACGCCGCGATAGCTCAACTTGAAGAACTCGAGGTCACTGCCGGGCACGGTTACCTCATAATTCAATCGATGAATGTTCCCGCGGGTTGGAAAAAGCACGCTGTCCCGGGTATCGTGAGAACCGAAGCCAAGAAGGGTAAGCAGATCGTTGCTGGGATTTTCGTCGATGAACTCTCTTATTCCGGGCGGCGTTTCGTCGGTGGTCTCGAGATCGACGCGCTCCGCATTCAAACCCGCACCGAGGCTGTTGAACTCCGAGAACGGAAACCGGTAATTTATACCGGCACCCGTGGTTTCAGTGAGGTAGCTCGCCGTATTTGCCCGGGACGCATCGACCGTCCTGCGAAAAATTGTGAAGCCCCGGCTGACGCCGTTAATCGTGTGGTAGGGGTTGAGATAGCTCAACCGCAGGACATCGGTCACCGATGAGTTGTCGAAGCTGAGATCGAGTTCCTTACCTGTGCCGAACAGGTTCTTCTGCGTAATTGCGGCTTGGAACAGCAATCCATCAGCGTCCGACCATCCTACGCCGAACAGCAGGCTGCCCGTTTGCCGCTCCACGACCTCGATGTTGACATCGACCTGATCGGGACTGCCCGGCACCGCGGGCGTTTCGATCGTGATGTTATCGAAAAAGCCCAGCCGCTCCAGGCGCACCCTTGACCGCTGTACTTTTTGCGCCGAATACCAGCCACCCTCCAACTGTCGCATTTCCCTGCGAATGACCTCGTCTCTGGTGATGTTGTTACCTGCGATATTGATCCTGCGAACGTACACTCGCCGGCCTGGGTCTATAAAAATCGAAAACGACACGGTGCGGCTCTCCTGATCCACATCGGGCACGGCATTCACCTGGGCGAACGCATATCCCTCGTTTGCAAGCGCATCTGATATTGCCTTTTCACTGGCCGCAACGTCCTTCCTTGAATAAATACCACCAGGAGAGATGGAAACCAGGGGCACCAAATCATCTTCCGGAATGATCATCTTGCCTTCGATGGAGAAATCCGTAACGGTGTATTGTTCTCCCTCCGAGATATTAATGGTAACGAATATGTCCTTCTTGTCAGGCGAGATGGTGACCTGGGTTGATTCGATCCTGAAATCGAGGTAACCCTGGTCCTGATAAAAACTGCGCAGGCTTTCCAGGTCCGCTTGCAGCTGCTGTCGCGAGTAGCGGTCCTTGCGTGTAAAAAATGAAAACACGGCGGTGGGGCTGAGTTTGAATTCATCCGTTAGGTCGTCTTCATCGAACTCCTTGTTACCGACGATATTGATTTGTTTGATTTTCGCAGTTTCGCCTTCATTGAATTCGAGTTTAATTGCCACCCGGTTCCTCTCCAGGGGCGTCACGGTGTCGGTGATCTTGGCACCATACTTTCCCAGCACGAAGTATTGCTTTTTCAGTTCCGAAATGACCTGATCGAGCACCTTTCTGTCGAACACCCTTCCTTCGACCAGACCTATCTGCGCCACCGCCGCTTTGATGTCATCGTCCTTTATTTCCCGGTTACCCACGTATTCGATGCTGGCAATAGACGGACGCTCGGCCACCTTGACGACCAGAACGGTTCCCTCCTGTTCGAGCCGGACATCCCTGAAAAACCCGGTCTTAAAAAGAGCGCGGACGGATTCTTTTGCGATCTCGTCGTCGATCTGATCACCCACCTTGACCGGGAGGTAGTTGAATACCGTGCCCGGCGCGATCTTCTGAAGTCCATCCACCCTTATATCCGATACGATAAACGGCTCCAGCGCAAACGCCGAAGCGCTTGCCAACAGCAACAGGAATGTAACTAATCGTTTTTTCATTATTAACCGCCGGGTCAGTGACATGGCGCGACGCATGAAGAATATCGAATCATCCAAATAAGCGGACTATATCATTATAAAAAGCGAGGCTCATCAGTCCGAACAGTGCGACGATCCCGATTTGCTGGCCCCACAACATCACCTCCCGGGACACGGGCCCGCCTGTAAACAGCTCGATCGCATAATAGAGCAGGTGCCCCCCGTCCAGCAGGGGTATGGGCAGGAGATTGATCACGCCCAGACTGATACTCACCACGGCCAGGAACAGAAGGAACCTGTCGATACCCACGCGCACGGTCTGCCCCGCATACTGAGCGATGGTCAGCGGTCCGCTGATATTCTTGGCCGAAACCTCAAAACGAAGGATCTTCCAGAGCATCTTCAATGTAACCGAGGACATGATCCATACGTTCTCCACACTGCGGCCGAAGGCCTCCAGGGGGCCGTACTCCACATGGACCAGCACCTCGTCGGGCAGTTCGATGGGCGCTGGTCGCACGCCTATGCGCCCGAAGACGCGCCCGTCCTGTTCAATTCGAGCCGGAATGATCGAAACGGCGACTACCTCTCCTTCCCGAATCACGTCGAACCGAGCGGATTTTCCGGCCCGTGCCTGGACCAGGATTACCATATCCTGCCACGCGGACACCGTCTCCCCGTCTATGTAGAGCACCGTGTCCCCTGTCCGCAAACCAGCCAGATCGGCGGGTGAACCGGGATCCACGCTACCGATTTGCGCTGGTATTTCCGGAATGAAGCCAATCAGGCCTATCCCAGACTCGAGCAATCCGGGATTTATCTGGTGTAGCGACAGCCCGCTCAGGTCCATAATTCGATGCTGCTGCATCCCGCTCGTGTCGATTACGTCGACCTCGATGCGTTTTCTGCTGAATGCCTGATTGTATAGGTAAAGCCTTTGCTCGTCCCAGCTTCTGTTCGGCCTGCCGTCGATATGAGTGATTTCATCACCCGCTCTGAATCCGCCCGCCGCTGCGATGGAGTCGTCCACCACCTTGCCGACAACCGGAGCGATACCGTCCACACCCATGCTGAAAACAATCCAGTAGGCAAGGATGGCGAAAATAAAATTGAACATGGGACCGGCGAGGACAATGGACGTTCTTTTCCACAAGGGTTGCCTGTTGAACGCCCTGGGCAGCTCCGCTTCGGAAATGCCGTTTTCGTCTTCGTTCTCATCCAGCATCTTCACATAACCACCCAAGGGGATCGCGCCGATCGCATATTCAGTATCGTCCGGGCCCGCTGTCCTGGACCAGATGGCTTTACCGAAACCTACGGAAAACTTGAGCACCTTGACACCAAGCTTGCGCGCCACCCAGAAGTGGCCGAATTCGTGAACCGTAACAAGGATCCCCAGGGCCACGACAAATCCCATTGCACTGTATAAGAATTCACCCATAACTAGCCCACATTTCCCACCTGGATGGACGCTACGAACAACCGTTGTTTTTTTAACAAAGCTAAATACCTCGACATCTACGACGCTTTAGCAACCACCCAGAGCCCGCATGGCGAAAAATGCGTGCGTGAGATCGCTAATTGTCAAATTTGAACCCCTATTGAACCGCATGCCGACAACCGGCTGTCGACCAGGTATAGACCGGTGACGTATACCGGTGCCGCCGCTGTGATACTGTCTATCCGATCCAGCACTCCACCGTGT